>JALWRU010000175.1 GCA_026994095.1 Nitrospira sp.
GATGAGGCCGTGGCAGTCGGGGCCGCCCTGTTCGGCCAATATTACTCCCCCATGAGCGCCCCCAGCACCCTCAAGCGCCCGCTGATGCATGAGCAGTTGCCCTACGACCTGGGCGTGGCCGACGATGTGGGCCATCTGGTGGTGATCGTGCCCAAGGGCACCCCGCTGCCCGGCGACGGAAATCATGTGTTCACCACGGTTGAAGACCAGCAGAAAGAGGTCATCTTCCGCATCGTACGGCAGGACGGCGACGGCAGCCTGACCCATCTGGGCGAACTGCGGCTGGAAGACCTGCCCGCCACCCCTCAAGGCGACCCAGACCTGCACGTGCGTTTTGAGGTAGACGATCAGGGCGCGTTACAGGTGGCTGCATGGGAGGGCGACAACCACCCGGTCAAACTGGAGGTGGCCTTCTCTGGCGACCTGACCGCTTTGCGTCCGGCCCGGCGGGGCCGCCAGTTGATCGTCCGCTAGGGCCAAACGGCAATGGGGCAGGATCCGTTTGCGTCGTTAAAAAGAGGCCTCAAACAACCTGCGGCCTACCCTCACCCCATCGATGGGGTGCAGTTTATCGAGACCCACATCTCGCTGATTGTGCTGGCCGGTGAGTACGCCTACAAACTCAAAAAACCGGTTGATCTGGGGTTTGTGGACTACAGCACGCTGGAACGTCGCCGCCACTTTTGTGAAGAAGAGGTACGCCTCAACCGGCGCTTTGGCGACACCCTGTATCTGGGGGTGGTGGCCCTCTGTGGCAGCACTGCACAGCCCACCATCAACACAGATGACAACAGCGACGACCCGCCGTTCGAATATGCGGTGCAGATGCGCCGCTTTGCCGCTGGGCAGCAGTGGGACCGTCGGCTGGCGGACGGACGGCTGCAACCCGCCGATATGGATGCACTGGCCGACCTGATGGCCGACTTTCATGCCCACGCCACACGGATTGCACCGGGGCAGGGACTGGGCGGAGCCAGCGAGATCGGTACGACCCTGCGTAACAACTTTGTGCAAACCCGGAGTATGGTGCCAGAGCTGATCCCACAGGCCCCCTTCGATCGCCTGTCAGACTGGACCGAGGCCGCCCTGGCCAGCCACCAGGAGCGCCTCAACCAACGGCTGGCAGACGGCTTTGTGCGGGAGGGACACGGCGACGCCCATCTGGCCAACATCACCACGATAGACGGCCAGGTCACCCCGTTTGACTGCATCGAATTCAACCCCACCCTGCGCTCCATTGACGTACTGTGCGACATGGCCTTTCCGCAGATGGATCTGGACGCCCATGGCCGTGCGGATCTGGGCTGGCACCTGCTCAACCGTTATCTGGAGCAGACCGGTGACTACGCGGGTCTGCCGCTACTGCCCCTCTATTTAAGCTACCGCGCCTATGTGCGGGCCAAGGTGGCGGCCCTGTCACCGGATGCCCACAGCAACCGGGAGCGGATTCATGCGCTGGTGACACTGGCGGAATCCTATACCCGACCACCGCCCCCGACCTTGCTGGTAATGGTGGGGGTGACCGGCTCTGGTAAAAGCACCGTGGCGGCCATGCTGGCAGACCAGATGGGTGCCATCCGGGTACGCTCGGACATTGAACGCAAGCGGTTGGCGAACCTGCCCCGCGACCGCCGCC
>JALWRU010000176.1 GCA_026994095.1 Nitrospira sp.
GGCCGAACAGCGCTTTACGGCCACGGTCGCCAAGGTCATTGACGGCGATACCATACGCCTTAAGGACGGGCGGCGGTTGCGGTACATCGGTATTGACACCCCCGAGACCCGCAAGAAAAAACGTGGCCGCTGGATGTATGACCCGCAACCCTTTGCAGTCGCCGCCACCCGCGCCAACCGCAAGTGGGTCACGGGCAAACAACTCACCATCGTGCTGGGCCGCGACCCGGTGGATCGCTATGGCCGTCTGCTGGGCTACGTCTATGTGGGTGAGGTCTTTATCAATCAAGAACTGGTCCGGGCCGGATTGGCCCGCGCCCGCGCCTACCCACCCAATACCCGCTTGCAAACACAGCTCAAACGGGCGCAACAGCAGGCCCGCGCCGAGGGCCGGGGCATGTGGCAACGCAGCCAACACTACCGGAACCGCCCTTAGCCCCTTATACTATTGGCTCGACTGTGCGAGTGACCTCACCGTTGCCGCGCCACAGACACCACAGGAGGTTCGGTGCCCAATCTGACGTACATGGCCGTACAGTGGACCTACCTGACCGCGCTGGCGGTCTGGATAGGCGGTATGGTGGCCTTTGCCGCGCTGTTTGCCCCCTCCCTCACCGCCGTACTGGAACGGCCTCAGGCGGGCCGTGTAGTGGCCGACTTTCTGGGTCGCTTCCGCAAGGTGGTGATCGGCTGCATGGTGGTGTTGCTGGTCACCTCGCTCATCAAATTTATCGCCTGGGAAAACCTCACCCCGTGGCTATTGCTGCGGTGGGGCGCGCTGGCGGGCATGTTCGGGCTGGCGGTGTACGACTTCGGCTCCCTCGCCCCCCGGCTGGCTGCGGCCCGTGCCGCTGAAGACCAGGCCACCTTCGGGCGGCTGCACAAGACCGCCGTATCGACCATGTCGGCCACCCTGTTGCTGGGCCTGTTGGTCCTGTTTGTAAGCTGACCGGCCATGTCACGACTGGTTAAACTGTCAACCACGTTAGAAAGCTGTAAACCGGCCGCCATCAAACGGGCCATGGCGGCCTTTCGGGCGGAGTGGACGCTGGTACTGCTACTGGCCGTCGTACTGTCGGTAGCGCTGGCCTCCTGCGCCTCGACCGTGGGGGCACGGGGCTACGGGGTCGGCTACCAGCAGAAGGGGTATGCCTCCTGGTACGGCCCCGGCTTCCACGGCAAGACCGCCGCCAACGGCGAAACCTACAACCAGAACGCCCTCACCGCCGCCCATAAAAAGCTGCCCTTTGAAACCATGGTAGAGGTCACCCGACGGGACACCGGCGCACGCGTGATCGTGCGTATCACCGACCGGGGTCCGTTTGTACGGGGCCGCATCATCGACCTGTCGAAAGAGGCTGCCCGGCGGCTGGACTCCATCGGTGACGGGGTGGTGCCGGTGCGCATCCGGGTCATCAGTGCGCCGGGCCGTGCCCCCCGTGGCAGCAGTCTGTCCAGGGCCACCGGCTTTGCCGTGCAACTGGGGGCGTTCACCGATGTGGCCGGGGCCGAGGCCGCCCGCCAGCGACTGGGACGGCGCATCCCCGGCCTGCGGGTGGTGACCAGTGCCAACCCCTCCGGCAGCATCCGCCTGTTGACCCGCCGCTACTCCCACTACGAGCGAGTCTCCCGAGTGGCGCGCAACATCCGTCGCGACCTGTTGCGCGAGGCCTTTATCGTGTCCGACCCGGCGCCCTGACCGGACTGCCAAAGCCGACCCGGATCAGGTACACTAAAACCGTGTGTATCTGGCGGCATACCCGCCCTGTGTGAAAGGTTCAGTCCATGAATCACGGTTTGCCCTCCACCCCTATTGCCTCCTCCGGCCCTGCATGGCTGGCGGTGGGGTACTGTGTCTTGCTGCTGCTGGCGGTGGGATAACCACCCCCTTTTTTGTCTGACGATAAGGACTTGTAATTGCCATGTCGGCCCTGCGTGAATCGCTGCTGGAGTTGATCCGGCGCACCTCTACCGAACTCCCTGAAGATGTCACCAAAGCCATTGCCAAAGGCAAGGCGCAAGAGCCAGAGGGCACTACCGGGGCCTACGCCATGGAGGTCATCAGCCAGAACATCGATCTGGCCGGGCAGGCCAGCCAGCCGCTCTGTCAGGACACCGGCTCGATCCTGTTCTATGTGCACGGCCCTGCGGGCATGGATCAGATGGCCTTCACCGCCGAGACCGAGGCCGCCGTTGTCACCGCCACCGAAAAAGGGTGGCTGAGGCAAAACTCGGTGGACTCGCTCACCGGCATCAACACCGGCAACAATCTGGGGCCGGGCGCCCCCTCCATGCACTTTGTCCAGTGGGACAAGGACGAGATCGACATCCGCCTGATGTTAAAGGGTGGCGGCTGTGAAAACGTCGGCGCCCAGTACGCTCTGCCGGACGGCCGGGTGGGGGCCGGACGGGATCTGGAAGGGGTGCGAAAATGCATTTTGGACGCCACCCTGCAAGCCCAGGGCAAGGGCTGTGGACCGGGCATTCTGGGGGTCTGCATCGGTGGCGACCGGGCCACCGGCTACGGCCACTCCAAAGAGCAGTTGCTACGCAAACTGGACGACCGCAACCCCCACCCTGATCTGGACGCGCTGGAGCAGTCTGTGGTGGCCGAGGCCAATACCCTCGGCATCGGCCCCATGGGGTTCGGCGGCAACACCACCCTGCTGGCGGTCAAGATCGGCGCGCTCAACCGGCTGCCCGCCAGCTTCTTTGTATCGGTGTCGTACATGTGCTGGGCTTACCGGCGACAGGGCATCCTGCTGGATGACCAGCAGGCCATCTCCCGGTGGTTGTACTGACAACCGTCTCGATTTCAGCCACAGAGAGTCCCCATGATTGAACTGAACGCACCCTTTACCGAAACCGCCATGCGCGCCCTCAAGGTGGGCGACATGGTCAACATCACCGGTACCCTTTACACCGGTCGTGATGCGGTCCACAAGTACCTCCATGATGGCGGCCAGGCACCGGTGGATTTTACCGACCAGATCATCTACCACTGCGGCCCGGTGGTGGTGAAAGAGGGGGATCAATGGGTGGTCAAGGCGGCTGGCCCCACCACCTCCATCCGGGAGGAGCCGTATCAGGGCGACATCCTGCGCCAGTTTGGCATCCGCGGGGTGATCGGCAAGGGCGGCATGGGTGACAAGACCCTGGCAGCATTGCAGGAGTGCGGCGCGGTCTATCTACACGCCATCGGCGGCGCGGCACAGGTGCTGGCCCGCTGTGTCACCGACGTGACCAACGTCTACATGCTCGAAGAATTGGGCAGCCCGGAAGCGGTGTGGGAGCTACAGGTGGTGCAGTTCCCGGCGGTGGTCACCATGGATTCCCACGGCGGCAGCCTGCACAAGGATGTCATGGCCCAGTCCCAACAGGCGCTTGACGCCATCGGGTAGTGCCGCCAGCATGGGGGGTGTGTACGACCTCATCACCACCCACCCCAACGCCGATGTAGACGGTCTGGCCAGTATGGTGGCTGCGCGCCACCTGTATGAGCAGCCGTTGCTGGCCTTCTCCGGCGGGACGACGGCGGTGGTGCAGGCGCTCTTGTCCGACCTGATCCCGCTGGAGGTCCTCACCCCCCGGCAGGTGGACCTGGCCAAAATCGCGCGGGTGGTGCTGTGTGACATCAACGGTCCCGACCGGGCTGGCCACTTTGCCAAACTGGCCGCCACATTGCCCCTGCACATCTACGACCACCACCCCCTGCCCGACCAGCAGCCCGCGCCGCAGCAACTCACCTACGCCCCTCTGGGGGCCACCACCACACTGATGGTGGAGCAGTTGCAGATGCAACAGATCACCATCTCCCCGTGGGAGGCCACCCTGATGGTGATGGGCATCTATGAAGAGACCGCCCACCTGACCTACGCCACCACCACCGTGCGCGACGTGCAGGCGGTGGCATGGCTGTTGGAGCAGAAGGCCGATCTGGGACGGGTACAGCAGGCCCTGGAACACGCAATGACCGCGCCGCAAGTGGCGCTGTTAAACAGCCTGACGCAGACCGTAGAGGTCCGCTATCACGGTGGCTACAAGGTGGCGCTGGCCACCGCCCATGTGGACCACTACGTCACCGACGTGGCCGATCTGGCCAGCCACCTGCTCAAAATGCCTCCCCCGGCGGACGGCACCGCCGATCACCATACCACCGACTCTGCCCCGCTGGACGGGCTGGTGGTGCTGGTGGCCATGGCAGGCAAGATCGTGCTGGTGGCGCGAGGCAATCAACCGTTACTGGCGCTGCATCAACTGGCTGCACGGTTTGGCGGTGGTGGCCACCCCACTGCGGCAGCGGCCACCTTAAAGGACACCACCCTCACCGATGCGACCGAGCAGGTGTGGGCCGCCCTGTCCCTTCAGTTAAGCGAGCGCCAGACCGCCGCACAGGTCATGAGCAGCCACCCGGTCACGCTCAATCCGGACGCGACAGTCGAGGCCGCCGAGACCTGCCTGACCCGCTACGGGATCGACACCCTGCTGGTGACCGAGGGCGACACCCTGCGCGGTCTGCTGCATCGGGACACGATTCACAAAGCGCTGTTCCACCAGCTCGGCCACTTGCCGGTGGCAGAGATCATGGAAGCCGAGCCTGCCACCGCCACACCCACCACACCGTTGACCGACCTGCAGGCGGAGATGGTCCCCTACGGCATACGGCTGATGCCCATTGTCGACGGCACCCGGCTGGTGGGCTGTATCACCCGCACCGACCTGCTCAAGGCCATGCACCGGGACTTGCAGGTCGATGCCGCCCTGACCGCCCCCCACTCCCACAACATCCTGCGCCAGTTGCAGCAACGGCTGCCGGGGCCGGTGCTGGACCTGCTCAAGGAGATCGGCCAGCAGGCAGAGGCGCAGCAGACGGGTGTCTATCTGGTGGGCGGCATGGTGCGCGATCTGTTGTGGTCCGGCCCGCAGGGCGCGCCGCACGATCATCTGATCGACTCCCCCGACGTGGACCTGGTGGTGGAGGGTGACGCCATCGCCTTTGCACAGGGGTGGGCCGGACGCCACAAGGCCCATCTGCATACCCACGAGCGCTTCGGCACCGCCACCGTGGACCTCACCAACGCCACCGCTCTGCCGGAGGGGCTTGCCAAGGGGTTGACCCTCGACTTTGCTACGGCCCGCACCGAGTTCTACGCCCATCCGGCGGCCCTGCCAGAGGTGGAGAACAGCTCCCTCAAGCGCGACCTGCATCGGCGCGACTTTACCTTCAATGCACTGGCGGTGGCCCTGCACGGCCCGGACTTCGGGCGATTGATCGATTATTTTGGCGGTGAGCGGGATTTAACTGCAGGCCGCATCCGCGTACTACATACCTTGAGTTTTGCTGAAGACCCCACCCGCGCCCTCAGGGCGGTACGGTTTGCGGTGCGGTTCGGCTTCACCATCGGCGAGCATACCCAGCGGCTCATGCGGGCGGCGGGCAAGATGGGGTTATATCAACGGTTAAGCGGCAAACGGCTGCGCACCGAATTGATCTACCTGCTGTCTGAACACGACCCGGCGGAAGGCATCCTGCAGTTGGGACGCTTCGGCGTGCTGGCGGGCATCGACCCGCAGTTGGGGGATGGCAGCGACCTGCCCGCGCTACTGAGGCGAGTGGCGGAGGCATTGGCATGGTATCGGCTGCAAGCGGTGCCCGACCCGCTAGAGAACTGGCAGGTCTACCTGTTGGCCTTAAGCGGCGTACTACCACCGGCAGAGCGACCCGCCCTGTGGCAGCGGCTGGACCTGCCCGGACGGCTGCAAAAGCAGTGGCTGCCCTGGCGCAACCTGCCACAACAGGCCGCCCGCTGTCTGCTGCGTGACCCGTCCCATCACCAGGCCGACGATCCGGCAGCAGATCCCCTGACGGTCTACGACTGTCTGCACGGCGCACCACCCGCAGTACTGGTGCACCTGATGGCCGCAGACGATACCGAACCGGTACGTCGGGCGGTGGCGCTCTACCTGTCAGAGCTGGCGCAGGTGCGGGTGGAGTTGAATGGCCACGACCTGGCCGGTATGGGCGTTGCGGTGGGGCCGGATTGCGGGGCATGGCTCAAACGGCTGCTGGCAGCCCGCATCCGTGGCGAAGTGCATAGCCGCGCCGACGAAATCAACTGGCTCAAGCAGCGGCTCAATAACGCCTCGACCTGAATCCGGCTCGTTTACGGCTGGGTGGTGCCGGTATTACCGCCGTTGTCGGTATTGCCACCAGTGCCGGTGCCGCCGGTATTACCACCCGTGCCGGTGGTACCACCCACGGTGCCACCCACAGTGCCACCCGTGCCAGTTCCAGCCGGTGGATTATTGCTGGAGTTGCAGTCGCGCCCCTGCAGGTCAAACTGCAACACAACATCCAGTAGCTGATCGTCCAGTTGCAATCTATCCAACGTCGGGAAACCGGTCAGCAGCCGCGCAAAATAGGTAAATCGCCCATCAAAGGTGCGGGTGGTGCGCTTCATGATAAAAAAGCGGCTATCGGTGCTGCTGGCGTCATCCACCAGCCGGTCCATGCCTACCGCGCCACGCACAAAGCGGGCATCGCTGACCTCCAGCGGTATGGCTGCGCCCGATCCCCCGGTACCGTCGTTACGCGGGTCGCCGGTACGCACCAACTGATTGGCGACCTCATAAAACTGCTGGCCACTGTAAAATCCATTACAGACCAGATCGCTAAAATGGGCCACGGTAATCGGCGCGAGAAACGGCACCAACTCCATGGTCATGGTCCCCTGTGCCGTACGCAAACGGACCA
>JALWRU010000177.1 GCA_026994095.1 Nitrospira sp.
CCTCCACCTCGTCCACAGCCTTGGGAATGGCCGCAGTCAGCACCCGATGGCCTTTGGCGGTCACCAGCACGTCATCTTCAATACGAATACCGCAGTTGCGGTAGCCTGTCGGAATCTCCTTTTCAGCGCCCACATACAGCCCCGGCTCTACCGTCAATACCATGCCCGCCTTGAGCTTGCGCGAACCGCCACCATTGTCGTGGTAACGCCCCACATCGTGCACATCCAGCCCCAGCCAGTGGCTGGTGCGGTGCATGTAATAGCGCCGATAGGCACCATTTTTAATGGCCTTGGCCAACGGCCCGGACAGCAGCCCCAGATGGATTAAACCGGCGGTCAGCACCTTGACTGCTGCCTCATGCACCGCATCAAAGGTCACCCCCGGCTTCACCAGTTTAATGGCCGCCAACTGGGCATCCAGTACGATCTGATAGAGGGCTCGCTGGGCGGTACTGAATGTGCCACCAATGGGCAGGGTGCGGGTCACGTCACCGGCATATCCGGCCACCTCCGCGCCTGCGTCGATCAACAGCAGTTCACCCTTTTTCAGGCGGCGGCTGTTTTCAATATAGTGCAGGATGGTGGCGTTGGCACCACCACCACAGATGGACGGATAGGCGGGGCCGCTCGCCCCGGTGCGACGAAACTCAAACTCGATGGCCGCCTCGACTTCGTACTCATACCGACCCGGTCGCGCCACCGCCAACGATGCCCGATGACCGGCGGCGGTGACTGCGGCGGCTTGCTCCAGCAGGGCGATTTCGTCCTTGTCTTTGCACAGGCGGGCCTCACCCAAAAGCGGGCTGGGGTCGATTATTTGGGTGGGAGCGCTGACCCCGCCGCGGCTCTTGCCACGCATCTGCCGAATATGGTCGATCACCTGTGCATCCAGCGCCGGGGTCGCCCCCAGTTTCAGGTAGACCGCCTTGTGGCCGTTCAACAAATTGGGCAGGTCGTCACTCAACCGTGCGGCGTCGTATGCACCGTCGGCACCATAGCGACTGCGGGCAGCCCGCTGCCCCACCCGCTTGCCGGTCCAACGCTCCATGTCCGGGTCTTTGGGCTGCACGTACAGGGTGAACGGCTTGTCCCGATTGCCTCCGTCCAGCACCAGCGTGGCCCCCGGTTCGATAAAACCGGTGAGGTAGAGAAAGTCGCTGTCCTGTCGATAACGGTAGTGCACATCGGCGCTACGCACCTGCTCACTGGCCCCGGCCATGATCAGAATGCCGTCGCCCAGCGCCGTCAGCAATCTGGCCCGCCGCCGCGCAAATACCGTCTGCTTGCCGCCCGTGTCTGCCATGACCCCTCCCACAGATTGAACCGCCTTCACCTTCGGGCCGCATGGTACCACGGCCACCCGCTCTTTTAAGGTGGCCTCGTGCCCGTTGCGTCGGCACCGGGCAACCCGTATCATCCACATACCATGTCAGAGAGCACCCCCAAAAAACGCCTTCCCACCAACCTGATCATCCTGTTCTGCGTACTGCTGGCCATCTGTGTCATGGTCAGTGTGTTCATGTATCAAGGCTTTCAGGCGTTCAATACCTATCAGCCGGATACCAAGGATCTGGGACCGTCGGTGCCCGGCTTCCCCTGACTCGGATCAATACCTCCCGCCGTTA
>JALWRU010000178.1 GCA_026994095.1 Nitrospira sp.
GACTACGACGTGGTCTATGTGCGTTACGCCCGCAACGGTGACACCGGCAATATGGACATCCCCATGGGGGAACTGCCCGATCTGATTGAGGCCGGAGCCGATCTGGTGTTGCTGCACCCGGACGGTAGTGAAGAGATTCTGGTGGGCTGCAAGGATCCCCAGGGCTACCCGTCCGCCACCGCCGAGCAGGGCGATACCGATATTCACGGGCTGGCTGCCCCCGGTTGGCCCGCCTGTTCGGTGCAGGACCCGATGGTCTCCTACGACGGCGAATGGGTCTATTATGCCAAGTATGTGGATGTGAACACCCACTACCGGACGCTGCTGACCGGCAGCTACATCTTCAAAATGCAGATTGGTGGTGCCAACCCGGCCAGGGTGGAGGTGCAACTCACCGATGCCAGCACCGGTTTTGGCAACGACCGCTGGGCCGGACGGGGTGGCCCGCAGGACCAGCCGGCGTTGGGGATTCGTGATCTGGGGCCGACCCCGCTTCCCAACGGCGACCTGGTCTTTACCAGCAACCGCATGGGGCTGGTGCCGCCACGGCAGGGGACCGCCAAAAACAAGGGCCGACCGTCCGACCTGCTGGTGGCGCAACTGCATCGCATGAGCGACCACGACGGCAGCACCCCCAACCTGAATTTGCACTCCATCGGCGTCTCCAGCCTGCATCTGGTGCAGCACCCGTCGGTACTGGAGGACGGGCGACTGCTGTTCTCCAACTGGGACGATGTGGGCACCAAGTACAAGTACGCCATGATGACGCTGTACACGTCACACCCGGACGGCTCCAACCTGTCCATGTTCATGGAGCCCCACGAACGGCGCGGGCGGCTGGACCATTTCAGCACCCAACTGGGCAGCGGCGAGGTGGTGACGGTGAGTTACTATCCCGGCAATGTATGGGGCTTCGGCACCCTGCTGCGTATGCCGGTGGACATCGCCGGACCGGACTTTGAACGCGCAGGCAAGAATTCCGAGGAGCACCGTCGGGCGTTTGCCAGAAAAGGGACCATCAACCTGACCGCTCATACGGACGGGGCCGACCTGATCGCTCCCAACCGGTCCGGGCGCTACTCCACCCCCTCACCGGCTCCCAATGGCGGCCTGCTGGTGAGCTACTCCCCCGGTGCAGTCCTTGGGGGCGGTCCGGTGGGGTTGCAGACGCCGGTGGTGAACGGTGGCCTCTACCTGATTCTGGATGCCAGCAAAAAGGTGACCGACCCGTCGCAACTGCTGGCCCTGGCAGCCCCCAATGAATTTAACGCCATGTGGCCGCGTGCGGTGGTGCCCTACGCCCGTATTCATGGCCGCTCCAAGCCGGTGGTGATCGCCGATGTGGCCAACGATGGTCATGGGGATGCGCGCTTACCGGCAGGCACCCCCTTCGGGCTGTTTGGCAGCTCGTCAATCTATCAGCGCGAGTCGGCCCCCCACCGGGGCAGCAGTTTTGCGATGGACAACACCCGCTCGCTCTCCACCGGTGAATGGCGGGTGCAGGGGGCGCAGGCGGGCTGGATCAACAACGACGAGATCTATGGTGTGCGCATCATCGCCGCTGTGCCCAAACCGTTTCAGCAGCCCTATCAGGTCACCCCGGAGGAGCAGCGGCTGATCGACGACCCCCGCGCGGTGCTGCTGGTGGACGGTTTTACCGCCATGTCCAACGAACGGTGGCGGATTTTAGGCGAGATCCCGGTCAAGAAGCGGGACGCCGCCGGCAACCTGATCTGCAACCCGGCCGAGCGCATGCTGCTGCGGGATCAGGAGGGTGACATCGACCCCAACAATCCCTACGACAATTCCGGCGCAGGCCCCTGTGGTATTTTTTCGCCCGACACCTCGTTTTTGACCCGGCTGCCTGCCGATGTACCGTTTTTTGCGCAGGGCATCGACAAGAACGGCATGACCCTGTTCTCGGAGTTGACCTGGCGTCATCTGGTGCCCGGTGAGGTCCGCACCGACTGTGGCGGCTGCCACGGCCACACCCTGCCGCATATCCCCTTTGCCGGGACCGTTGCCTCGGCCAGCAGTTACACCCCCTGGCCGCTGGAGTCGCGCACCCCCTATGTGACCGAGGATGCCAACGGCCAGCCCACCACCGCTTACCGGCTGGACGGGGCGGGCAATGATATGGGCAGTTGGGGCATTGAGTTCAACCGGGATATTCTGCCGATCCTGAACGCCAAATGTGTCAGCTGCCACACCGTCAGCGGCAATACCACCGGCACCGATCTGGTGCTGGACGACCCGGTGGACGGCCCCTACTGGAGGCTGGCGAAGGATCAGCGCGCCCGCTACGGCGGCCCGCCGCCTGCCGGGGCCGACCGCTACTTCAACCTGCAACGCAGCAAGTACATCCGGGCCTTGCAGGCGCGCCAGAGTTACCTCATGTGGAAGCTCTACGGGCGGCGGCTGGACGGTCGCACCAACGCTGACCGGGCCGACGATCTGGACTATGTGGGCGGCCCCATGCCGCCAGCAGGTTCGCCGCAACTGACCGGCGAGGAGAAACGCCTGATCTCCCGCTGGATCGATCTGGGTGCCCCCATCGACCTGCCCGGTCGCACCTTGAACCGCTACACCATGGACGATCTGCTGCCGGTACTGACCGTGACCGAACCCCACGCCGGTATCAATCCGCAGGGTTTGCAGCGCATCCGCTTCGGCCTGTTTGATGGCGACAGCGGCATCGACATGAACCGCCTCACCATTACCCTGGATACCGATCTGCCCGGGTTCAGCGCCGGTAGCAACCTGCGCTCGCTGGCGGTCTTTAGCCAGAACAACACCATCGCCACCCTGTCCCTGCCCTCCGGGGCGCAGGCCACCCCGGCGCTCACCGCCGGTACCCCGTATACCCTGTCGATCTCGGCCTACGACCGGGCCGGTAACCGGGAAGACCGGACGGTCACCTTCCAGCTCAGTGCCGCCGCTTTGCAGGCCCCGCGCAACCTGTCGGTGATCCAGATTCCCTAGGGCCTGTTTCCATTGGTGTGAACAGGCCCTGGCAGATGCCGCGCCCTGACGAGCGGGGGTGCCGAAATTCCGTAGAGCCGATATACTCCCCCGGAAATTCATTTGCCACCGCGCCAGTACGCCGCCAGAATATCCCCCTATGTTGCTCAAGCCCCGTATCCGCATCCTGCACAATCTGGCCCGCAGCGGCGGTACGCTGGTGAGCAAGTGTATTGGCTGCATGGACAATGTGGCGCTATTGAGTGAAATCCATCCGGGCGGCTGGAACTTCTTCAGCCCGGCCACACAGGCGCGGGAGTGGTATCAATTACTCAGCAAAAAAGAGCTGCGCGAGCTGGAGCATATGCCGCTGGTGGAGCGCTTTGTAACGGCCATCACCCTCATTGAAAAGCGGTGTAGCGAGCGCGGCCTGCAACTGGTCATTCGCGACTGGGCCCATCTGGATTATGTGGGGGTGCCGTTTGTGCCCCGGCCCTCTTACAGCAACGCCACCGCACAGGTACTGGAGACCCCTTTTGAGGTCAGCCGCATCTCGCTGGTGCGGCACCCGATGGACCAGTGGTTGAGCCTGGCCACACTGGATCATGTCTACCCGGAGGTGGAGGCGGGCCGCTTCACTGCCATCGATTTTTTGAACGGCTACCGCCGCTACGCCGAACATGCGGTGCAGCACGGCTTCTTTCGGTACGACGACTTTACCCGCCAGCCGGATGAGGTGCTCAAAACTGTCTGCGAGGCGCTGCAACTGTCTTACGATGCCAGCTATGCGGAGCGCTGGCATGAGTACATGCAGATTACCGGTGATACCAGTGGCAGCCGTGGCGACGCCACCATCCGCCCGTTAAAACGGCGCGAGATGCCGCCGGACTACCTCAAGCAGATGCAGCAGGTGCCGACCTATCACGAAATCTTGAAGTTGTTGGGTTATCCGGAGGAGCCGTCCGGCTGAGGCGACTTGTCGCTGTCCTGATCGCCCCGTTTGCGCACCACCCGCGCCGGGTTGCCCACCACCACGTGGGCATTACCGACCGGATGCACCACCACCGCGCCAGCCCCTACCACCGCACCATCCCCCACCGGGGCCATGACCACCGCGCCGTTGCCCAGCCAGCAGTCGTCACCGATGGTGATGGCGTTCAACTCGCCGCCCTGTTCGCGGATGGGCAGGTCGGTGCGGTCAAAGTAGTGCACACGGGTGCCGCTGATAATCTGTACACCGCTGCCGATGAGGGTGTCGTCGCCAATGTGGCACAGGCCGATGTTGCAACCCGGCCCCACGTAGGCATGTCGCCCGATGGTGATGCCGCGCTGGGCCAGGGTGGTGCCGAACTCAATCACGCAGCCGTCCCCGGCGCGGGGCAGTACCACCCGGTAAAAAGACCGCCGCAGGTAGACCCCCGGCAGGCCCGGCAGCAGGCTCATCAACTGGGAGGCCCCGGCAAACAGATGGTCGTTGTGATCCCATCCGGCGCACCACCGCACCGGCCACGCCAAGGGTGCTACCAACAGCCAGCTCAGGGCATTTATAAACGATTTGATGAGGCTCTTCATGGTCGCACCATCATGGGGTGTGCGGCTCGTCCTGGCAACCATCCACCGCCTGCCGGTAGATGGTCAGATAGGCCTGTCCTACCCGGTCGAGGGTGAAGTGTTGCAACAGTCGGGCGTGGGCCGCGTCGGTGAGCGTCAGGCGGTCGTCCGGGGTGGCCAGCAGGTGGCTCATCTGTGTCGCCAGTGCGGTGATGGTGCGGGCCGGGTCGTCCGGCGGTGGCACCAGCACGGCCTCCTGCCCGTTTTCCAGCATCTGACCGATGCTGCCCACATCGGTGGTGACGATGGCCACCCGTGCGGCCATGGCCTCTAACAAGGTCATGGGCATGCCTTCGCTGGCGGAGGTCAGCACAAACAGGTCCAGCGCCGCCATCACCTGCGGAATGTCCTCCCGCGATCCGGCCAAATGGACCCGTTCTGACAAGTTGAGGCCCTTGCACAGGGCGGTCAGGTTGCGGCGCATGGGGCCGTCGCCGACGATCAGCAGGTGGGCGTCGGGCCGTTTTTCCAGAGTGAGGGCAAAGGCCTCCAGCAGAATGTCCTGCCTCTTAATATGTTCGAGCCTTGCCACGGTGCCGCACAGGGGCGCGTTAAGGGGGATGCCGAATTGGGCGCGTATCGGCTCTCCTACGGCTGCCGACAGGTCAAAGCCGTCCGGGTCGAGGCCGTTGGGCAGTATGGTGATGGCCTCGGCGGGCAGGGATTCGATGGTGACCAGCGCGGTTTTGACCTGCTCGGTCACGGCGGTGATGGGGCCGTGTGGGCGGGCGATGGTGCGGTTGAACAGTCGCCTCTTAAAACTGGCGGTATCTGGATGGAAACGGCCATGTTCGGTAAACACCACCGGCAGACGGGTGCGCGGGCGGGCCAGCAGGCTGCGGGCCAGCATGGCATAAAAGTAGGCGGTGTACTGGTGGGCGTGGATCAACTCGCTGCCCACCTGCGCCACATGGGCCGCCAGCCGTCCGGCCACCGAGCGGTCAAACCCGGCCTTGCGGCCCAGTACAGTACAGGGGATGCCGTCCGCTTGCAGGGCCTCGCCAAAGGCCCCCAACTGGTCGAGACAGGCTACATCCACCTGATGTTCATGACCGCGCAGCCAGCGCGCCAGATCGGCCACTACCCGCTCGGTGCCGCCCACCGGCAGGCCGTGTACCAAAAAGGTAATCTTCATAACCAGGGCTCGCCGGTGGCTGCGGGTCGGGCCGGTCGCCAGCGCAATAACGCCTGCACACTGGCCAACCCACGGGCGGCAAAGTAGACCCCGTAAATCGTCAAGTAGCGCAACGCGTCAGCAGCACGATGAACGTGGGGCAGCGCCTTGGCGGTGTAGAGCAGCGGTGGCAACAGCATCAGTCCCGGCCCTGCCAGCCACCACAGACCGGGCGAAAAGGGGGGCCAGACCAGCGCCAGCAGGAGGGTCAGCAGGGTGGCCACAGCCCCCAGCGCAAACAGCGGCGGCAGCAGCAGGCTGGGCAGCTCGGACGGTACCCAGCCGTGGCGGGCGGCCCCGCTCCAGTTGTCGCGGGCGTGCCAGCGTTCTTTTTGAAACAGCGCCCACAGGCTGGTCGGCTCCCGGTAGTGGGTCACCTTGCAGGCCGGGTCTTGCATCAACAGGCCCAGCGGTGCCAAGCGAAAGCCCAGGTCGGCGTCTTCGCAGGTCATGAGCGATTCGTCAAAGCCGCCGGCACTAAAAAAAGCCGACCGTCGCACCAGCAGATTGGCCGACGGTAGCCACTCCACCGGCTGGGGCCGGGTGGGGTTGTGGCGGCAGAGGGTAGCCCAGTCGTCCTGTACCCAGGTGGTCTGCTGGCCCTCCGGCACCTCCGGGTAGCCACCGCAGGCGACTACTTCGGCCCGCTTGAACTGGGCCAGCGCCGCCGCCAGCCAGCCCGTATCCGGCGCGCAGTCCGCATCTAAAAAGGCCAGAATGGTATGGCGGCTGGCGCGCACCCCGGTATTACGCACCGCCGAGATGGTGCCGCCTGCCGCCTGGGTGACCACCGTGGCACCGTGATCGGCGGCAATCGTGGCGGTGTCGTCGGTGGAGCTGTGATTCACCAGAATCACTTCCAGCGGAACCCCGGCCAGTTGTTGCTGTGCGGCTACCGCTGCGAGTGTGCGGGCCAGATGGGCGGCCTCGTTGTAGGCCGGGATGATGACACTCACCGACAGGCTGTCGATGCCCGCCGGGGGCGGTGGCAAGATGCCAC
>JALWRU010000179.1 GCA_026994095.1 Nitrospira sp.
GTCATGGACACCCACATTCCGCCTTCAAATAAATACGATTTTGTAGGTGCTGTAAAAAATTATGGGTGTCCATGAATGATTCGCTCATCTGTGGAAAAAACAGGCGCGGCTGACAGCCAACGAATAACGAACGCTGTATCTGGGTTGCCGGGTTGATAAAACATTGTGAATAATGTGAATGACGTGCTAAGCTTACCTTTGTATTCGGCGCCACCGGTAATAACCATGCCTTTCGACAGAATCACGATTCCAGACGACCTGATGGATCTCAAGCCTTCATCTGACTTGCCGAGTGTATCCATGTCCAGCCTGGCCCGTAAGGGGACCGCGCTACTGAGGCAGCTCACTGACTCGGCACAGGCGGTGTCGGTGAAGATACAGGGCCATGGTTCGATGGTCACCCTGTCCCAACGGCAGTACGATGAGGTGGTCGCGCTGTTGCAACAGCTGCGGCAGAACAGCGCGGATGACGGTTTTACCCAAGCGCTTGGCGAACGATTCGATACGCTGGTCGCAACAATGAACCAGCCGGGCGCCGCAACCGCAATGGATGCTGCGTTGTTTACCGAAGAGGGTGTACTGAATTCCCATTACCGACCTGGCGCGACCGAGACCGCGCAGGATAGTCGCGTTGATCCTTGTACTGGCCGGCGTCAACGGCGCCGGTAAAAGCTCGATCGGGGGCGCCAACCTGCGTGCGAAGGGGCAGGACTGGTACAACCCCGATGAGATTGCCCGCGAGATGCGATTGCGGTTCCCGGAAAGACCGTCCGGTGACATCGACAGTCAGGTCTGGCGTGAAGGCCTGAAGCGTCTGAAACAGGCTATCCACACAAACACGCATTTTGCATTCGAAACCACGCTGGGTGGCCATTCCATCACCGCGACACTGCTGGATGCTATCGCGGCCGGCGTGTCCGTCCGGGTATGGTACTGTGGTCTTGTATCACCCGAACTGCATATCGAACGTGTTGCGGCCCGGGTGGCGCGGGGCGGACACGATATACCCGTACATAAAATCCGCGAACGCTATGTATCATCGATGCGCAACCTTTGCCGTCTGACGCCGGGGCTGGACAAGCTGGCCGTGTATGACAACTCGATGCCGCTGGGCAGTAACGGTTTACCGGATATCCGTGAACTGGTGATGGTTGAAAACGGGAGGATTGTGCGACTGGATACAAATATGCCGGCCTGGGCCAGGCCGGTGGCTTCGGTATGCCTGCAACATTTCAAATAGACTTCAAACAACTAACATGGACACCCACTTTTCGTCCTTCGCACCCTCTCCCCAACCCCTCTCCCTCCCGAGGGAGAGGGCTTCGCGGGAAGCGTATAACGGCTGACGAATCAACGATTGTTTTAGCTGCCGACTGCCGACTGACCACTTCAAACTTTCTTCCCCTGTTTCATGTCACATCTGGCGTGATAGGCTAAAATTACCGGTCAGTTTTCCATAACAATAATCACGGTATTAAGACACTATGAGCGCCATTCGCACTGCTGTTTTTCCGGTTGCCGGGCTTGGCACCCGTTTTTTGCCCGCCACCAAGGCCATTGCCAAGGAGATGCTGACGGTGGTGGACAAACCCCTGATTCAGTACGCCACCGAAGAGGCGG
>JALWRU010000180.1 GCA_026994095.1 Nitrospira sp.
AGCAGCCAGACGATGTTTGTGCCGGGTTGGCCAGCGGAGCGGGTTATAAGTGCCATCCCCAATAGGTCAAAAACTGGTCGAAGGGCCACATGTTGGAGGCGGACCGCCGCCACGGTTTGAGGCTGGTATAAAAACGGGTGCCGGTCTGCTCAACCGGGCCGTACTGTTTGTCGTTACCCACCAGCAGGTCGAGCGCCCACCAACTGGCAAATACCGCCTCCAGTGGTTTGAAGGCCCCCTTCACATACCCTTTACGCCAGCCGTTTTGGTAAAAAAAGCTGGCGCTGCCCTTACCGGCAGGAAGGGTGCGGAGCTGGGCCATCGGGGCCAGTCGCAAGGGCACCCGATCCGGTGGTGGCTGCCGGGTCTGCAACTGCTCCAGAAGTGCCGCACCCCCAGCGACCATCCGTGCGTCGGTCACCCGGTGACTGTTGGGGCGCAGCCATAGTACAGGGCGGACGCTGGCCTGTTCCGATACAACCAATTGACCGGGTAATGTCTCTCCCCATACCCGTTGGCGGGTGGTGTCCCAACGGTCCGGGTAGGCGGACCGGGGTAGCAGGCTAGTGGGCAAAAATGCCAGATAACAGCCGCAGGTATGCACCGTAGTAACCAGTACCGGGTGTCGGTCTTCATCCAGGGTGACAACCACCAGCAGGCCGCCGTTGCGCCCTGCGGAGATGGTACCGGTGCCGAAGTGCAGGGGCACCCGCGAAAAATGGACCCGGTAGATCAGGTTGAGGTAACGGCCCCGCTCGGTTTCAAACGGTTGCTGCTGCACGTACATGGTAGCCTGCTGCGGGTCCACATCTACCACTTGTCGTGGGTGTTTGCCCTCTTTCACGGTAATGCGCGGAGTGCCGATGCGGTTAAAAGGCCGTTCCGCCGACGGCATCACAAACAGTGGTGCATGACGCTGGGCCAGTTCGTCTCCCGGAGCGGCTGTAAGGTCGTACAACGAGGTCGTTTGCGGGCCGGAGGCGCAGCCGACCAACCCGGTCAGCATCATCCAGAGCAGTGCCAGCACGATGGGCAAGGGAGGGGGATGGGCAGAATTCTGGATCATTGATTCAACAAGGATACCGGCGACGGGGTCACGGCATGAAACCTTTTTGCGACTGTTTTTGTTCCAGCGGGAATAGGGTGCCAATGGGTCGGGTTGTCTCGATGCGGGTCATTGCTACAGCCTGGCTTGCAATCTGACTGGCGAGCCTGCACCATTCATATGAAAAATGATTCATATGAATGGTCATTATCTGAAGATTAATCCTGCATGACTGACCTCTCTGAAATCTCCCCTGCATCTTGCGCAGATGCGCTCAAGACATTGGCTGACGGCACCCGTCTGGCAGTGCTGCGGCTGCTCATGCAAGGGACCTGTCGGGTGGGGGAGTTGGGCGAGGCGTTGCAGATCGACCAAAGCCTGCTGTCTCATCACTTACAGGTGTTGCGTCGGGCAGGCATGGTGCTGGCCACCCGTGTGGGCAAGGGGGTGGAATACCGTCTGGCACCCGGCGTACGGCCCAGCGACGGCGGTGTAGCGCTCAATCTGGGCTGTTGTGAATTGACCTTTCCAAAAGAGGAGCAGGCGGATGGGGTGGTATGACCGCTGGCGCGG
>JALWRU010000181.1 GCA_026994095.1 Nitrospira sp.
ATTGTGGTGCCTTTGGCACCGTGTTTAATCTTTTATTTGGTCTGGCGGGTGCGTTTGGCGCGGGGATGGGCCGCCTGGTATGTCGCCGACAGTCGTTCCGTCGCCGCAGGTATTACAGGTCAGCGGGGACCGCCCCGCCCGCCGGAGGCATTTTTCCGCGCGTAGTGCGGCTTTTAATATACAAGATGCCTCCGGCAGGTGGGGGGGCGGCCCCCGCAGGCCGGTGTTGTGGTGCCTTTGGCACCGTGTTTAATCTTTTATTTGGTCTGGCGGGTGCGTTTGGCGCGGGGATGGGCCGCCTGGTATGTCGCCGACAGTCGTTCCGTCGCCGCAGGCATTACAGGTCAGCGGGGACCGCCCCGCCCGCCGGAGGCATTTTTCCGCGCGTAGCGCGGCTTTTAATATACAAGATGCCTCCGGCAGGTGGGGGGGCGGCCCCCGCAGGCCGGTGTTGTGGTGCCTTTGGCACCGTGTTTAATCTTTTATTTGGTCTGGCGGGTGCGTTTGGCGCGGGGGTGGGCCGCCCGGTACGCCGCCGACAGCCGTTCCGTCGATACATGGGTATAACGCTGGGTAGTGGACAGGCTGGCGTGCCCCAGCAATTCCTGAATCGCCCGTAAATCCGCACCCCCATCCAGCAGGTGGGTGGCAAACGAGTGGCGCAGCCCGTGCGGTGACGCGCTCGACAGGATGCCGCTCTGCAATACCCGCTTGGCCAACATGCTACTCAAACCACGGGTGGTCAGCCGTTTACCCAGCCGGTTGAGGAACAGTGGCGCACCCTCATTGCCCTCATCGTCGCTGTTACTCATGGCCCGCCAGTTCGGCCAGATGGCCAGATAACGGCTCAACGCCGCCGCCGCCTGTCGGCCCAGCGGTACGATGCGTTCCTTGCCACCCTTGCCCCACACCCGCACCAACCCTTCACGCAGACGCAGGTCCTGCCGGTTGAGGCTGCACAGTTCGCCCACCCGCAGCCCGGCCCCGTAGAGGGTCTCTAATATGGCCCGGTCGCGCAGATCGTAGCGGCCCTCCCCGGAAGGGGATTCCACCAGTGCGGTCATGTCGGGCTGGGCCAGCAGACGGGGCAGTTTTTGCGGCCGTTTGGGGCCGCGCAGAGCCGCGCTGGGGTCGCTGGGGATGATCTGGCGGGAGGTCAGGTCGTGAAACAATCCCCGCAGGCTGGAGAGTTTGCGGCTGACGCTGCTGGCGGCCAGACCGGAGCGGGTCAGGTGAGCGGCGTAGCCTCGCACCATGTCGGTGGTGACATCCGTCGGGGCGACCGGCTGACCTTCGGCCTGCTCCAGATAGAGCACAAACCGTTGCAGGTCCCTTCGGTAGGCGCGGATCGTGTGGGGCGACAGCTGCCGCCCTTCCGCCCGCACCAGATAGTCCCCTACGGCGATGCGCATGTGGCCAGCCAGTCGGTGCAGTCCTGCCGCGCCCGTTCGATTACCGCCAGTCGCCGCTCCGCCCGTTTGCGGGGGCGTTTTTCCAAGGGGGGGAACAGCCCGAAATTGATGTTCATGGGCTGGTAATCATCCGGGTTGCCGTGGCTCAAATGGCGCAGCAATGAGCCGATGGCGCTGGTATCCGGTGGCGGAATGAAGTCGGCCCCTATCAATGATTTGGCCGCCATACGAGCAGCAGTCAGGCCGATAGCCGTGCTTTCCAGATACCCCTCGACCCCGGTGATCTGCCCGGCCAGCCAGATGTGGCTGCGGTTTTTTAAGGTCAGGTCCGGGTTGAGAAAGCGTGGTGCGTTGACATAGGTATTGCGGTGAATCGCCCCCAGCCGGTGAAACTCGGCCTGCTCCAGCCCCGGAATCATGCGAAAGATACGCTCCTGCTCCGGGTAGGCCATCTTGGTCTGAAAGCCCACCAGATTATAGTAGTCCCGGCCCAGATCCTCTTGCCGCAATTGCACCACGGCGTAGGCCTCTTCGCCCGTATGCGGGTTACGCAGGCCCACCGGTTTCATGGGGCCGAAGGCCAGTGTTTCCGGCCCCCGTGCGGCGATCACCTCGATGGGCATGCAGCCCTCAAAGTAGATGGCCTTTTCTTCAAACGGGGCCGGTTCAATGCAGCGGGCGGTGCCCAGTGCCTCGATAAACTGATGGTAGGTGTCCCGATCCATGGGGCAGTTCAGGTAGTCGCCCTCCGGATCGTCGCCCCGGTCGTAACGGGAGGCCCGAAAGGCCACCGACATGTCGATGGAGTCGGCGCTGACGATGGGCGAGATGGCGTCATAAAAATAGAGGCCGTCGTCGCCGGTGGCCTGTCGGATCGAGGCACTTAAATCCGGGGCGGTGAGCGGGCCGGTGGCAATGATGGTGGGGCCGTCCGGCAAGCTGTGTATTTCTTCCCGCAGCAGTTGGATGCGCGGGTGGTCGTAGATGGCAGCAGAGATGGTGGCTGCAAACCGGTCCCGGTCTACCGCCAGCGCACCGCCTGCCGGTACCCTGGCGTCGTCGGCGGCCCGCAGGATCAATGAATTCAGTCCGCGCAGCTCGGCCTTGAGTTGGCCGGGGGCCGAATCGGGCTGGTCACTCTTAAGGGAGTTGGAGCAGACCAGTTCGGCCAGTTGATCGGTCTTGTGGGCCTCGGTGGAGCGCACCGGGCGCATCTCGATGAGGGTTACATCCAACCCGCACTGGGCTGCCTGCCAGGCCGCTTCGGAACCGGCCAGCCCGCCACCCACCACGGTCAACGGGGGCATGTCAGTCGCCTTTTTTGGTGTAGCCACACCCTTTGACCGGGCAGACGATGTTGTTGCCCTTGATCTCCAGATAGGGGCTGTCACAGTCCGGGCAGGCCTCTGGAACCGGCTTGTTCCAGGTAGCGAAGGTGCATTTGGGGTAGGTATTGCAGCTAAAGAACACCTTGCCCTTGCGGCTCTGTTTTTCGATCAGCTCACCGGTACAGCCGTCCTGTGGGCACGGTACGCCGGTACCGATGGGCCGGGTGGTTTTGCACTTGGGGTAGGCGGTACAGGCCAGAAATCGGCCGTAGCGACCATTCTTGATGGTCATGGCCGCGTTACATTCAGGACAGGGGGTATCGGCAATCTCGTCTTCGACGATGCGGATGCCGTTTTCGTCCTCTACAAACTCGCGGGTCTCTTTGCAGTCCGGGTAGGTGGAACAGGCTAAAAAGCGGCCATGTCGCCCCCAGCGAATCACCATCTTCTCACCGCACTGGGCGCAGTCGATGTCGGTGGGGATGGTCTCGCGCTTGATGTTGCGCATCTCCACCTTGGCGGTTTCCAGGCTCTTTTCAAACGGGCTGTAAAAGTCCCGCACCGAGTTGTGCCAGTCCTTTTTGCCTTCCTCTACCTCGTCCAGTTCCTGCTCCATCCGGGCAGTGAATTCCGGGTTGAGGATGTCGGCAAAATGCTCCACCAGCAGGTCGTTGACGATCAACCCCAGATCGGTGGGGTGCAGACGCGACTCCTTCTTTTCCACATAGCCCCGGTCCTGAATGGTGGACATGATAGTGGCGTAAGTGGACGGCCGCCCCAGCCCGCGATCTTCCAGCTCCTTGATGAGCAGGGCCTCGCTGAAACGGGGTGGCGGCTGGGTAAAATGCTGCTTGGGAGTGAGCGATGTGGCGGTCAGCTCCTGCCCTTCGGTAAGTACCGGTAAGAGGCCGTCTTCCTTGGTGGCGGGTTTTTCGTCCTGCCCTTCGGTATAGGCGGCGGTAAAGCCGGGGAAGGTCATCACCGACCCCCGCGCGCGGAAAGTAGCACGCCCGCAAGACAGGTCGGCACCGGTATCGTCAAACCGTGCCGGGCTCATCTGGCAGGCCACAAAACGGGCCCAGATCAAGCGGTACAGCCGGTACTGGTCGCGGCTTAGAATCGCTTTGAGGGTCTCCGGGTCGCGGTTTACATCGGTGGGGCGGATCGCTTCGTGAGCGTCCTGCGCGGCCTTTTTGGTGCGGTAGATCTGCGGCTTGGCGGGCAGGTAATCGTTGCCGTAGCGCGCCTTGATAAAGGCCCGCGCATCGGTCACCGCTTCGTCGGCCAACCGGGTGGAGTCGGTACGCATGTAGGTGATCAGACCGACCGGCCCCTCGTCGCCCAGTTCCAGCCCTTCATATAGTTGTTGTGCCACGCTCATGGTGCGCTTGGGGGTGAAGCCGATCTGACGGGCGGCGTCCTGCTGCAATTTGCTGGTGATAAACGGCGCGACCGGCTTGCGCTTGCGCTCTTTTTTGGTGACCTTGGCCACCGTGAACGGTTCGCCGTTCAGCTCCTTGAGCAGCGCCTCGGCCTCGTCGCCCTGCTTGAGTTTGATGGCCTTGTCGTTTAACTGGGTCAGCGCAGCGGTGAACTCCGGCGGTCCGGCAAACGCGGCGGTCAGCGACCAGGACTCCTCCGGCGTAAAGGCACGGATGGCGGCTTCCCGCTCGGATACAAGCCGTACCGCCACACTCTGCACCCGCCCGGCAGAGAGCCCCCTCTTCACTTTAGCCCACAACAGCGGTGAGAGTTTATAGCCCACGATCCGGTCCAGCACCCGGCGGGCCTGCTGGGCGTCGACCATGTCCTGATCGATGCGGGTGGGGGAGGCGATGCCGTCGGTGATCGCCTTTTTGGTGATCTCGTTAAAACGCACCCGGTAGAGGTTGTCTTTGCTTTTCAGCGACTCGGCAATATGCCACGCAATGGCTTCGCCCTCGCGATCCGGATCGGTCGCCAGAAAGACCTGATCCGCTTTCTTCGCTTCGGAGCGAATCTCTGCCAGGATTTTACCCTTGCCGCGAATGGTCACATAGGTGGGCGAAAAATCCCCCTCCAGATCGATGCCCAGATCATCCTTGGGCAGATCGCGGATGTGACCGACGCTGGATTTCACTACGAAATCCTTGCCCAGATACTTCTGGATGGTCTTCGCCTTGGAGGGCGACTCCACGATGAGCAGTGACTTTGCCATAACTTCTATTCATACCATACTGTGTGGCGTGACGCCGAAAGGAGTGTTGGAGAAGCCAACGCCCGGTGTAGTCTACGCCAACAATGCCAATCGGTGAACCACTCTACGTCCGCCGGGGAGGGCGAACATAGCGGTTACCGGGCATTTTTTCCAGCAGACCGCCCATTTCCAGCTCCAGCAGCGCCCCCAGCAGGGTGGCTGTATCGACCGCCTGAAGCTGCTCGGACAGGTCGTCGGCAGAGACCGAGACGCTGCCCAGCAGGCCCAGAATCTGTTGCTGCAACGGGGGAAGGCCTTCCGGCATGACCGCTTCTTGAGCGGTAGTGGCCGCCGGTGCCCGGTCTTGCCATTGGGGCAGCAGGTCGGCCACCACCTCGCTGGCGTGGCTGATGAGGGTGGCCCCCTGACGGATCAGATGATGGCACCCTTCCGCCCCCGGCTGGTCGATATTGCCGGGCACCGCGAACACCGTGCGGCCCTGCTCGCTGGCCAGCCGGGCGGTGATGAGCGAGCCGCTGCGCAGCCCCGCCTCCACCACAATCACCCCCAGCGACAACCCGCTGATGATGCGGTTACGACGGGGGAAGTTGGGGCCGCTGGGCGGGGTGTCTGGCGAAAACTCAGAGATCACCACACCCGCCTGGGCGATTTTTTGGAACAGCCCCTTGTGCTCCGCCGGGTAGGGTCGTGCCAGCCCGGTACCCAGCACCGCCACGGTCTTGCCCTGTGCCGCCAGCGCCGCCAGATGGGCCTGTCCGTCCACCCCGGAGGCCATGCCACTCACCACCACCACACCGGTGGTGGCCAGATCGGTGCAGAGCTTGCGGGTGACATAGCGCCCGTAGGAGCTGATCCGGCGCGAGCCCACCACCGCCACCCCCGGCAGGTGTAACAGGGTGGGGTCGCCTAATATATATAGTAAGGATGGCGGGTCGGCGATGGTGCGCAGTAACGGGGGGTAACGCTCATCTTCCAGCGGCAGGATAAGCGCGCCGTGATCTTCCACCCAGCGCAACTGCTGGGCCGTGTGAGCCGGGAGCGCTGACTGAAGGGTCTGGCTGATGCGCAGGGCCAGCTTGGCATGCACTTCGGCCTCGGTCTGCAACTGCTCCGGGCTGGCGTTGAGGACCGCGAGGGCGCTACCAAAGATATCGATCAGGCGGGCGTAGCCAATGGCACCGACCCCCTCCACATCCGCCAGCCGCAGAGAGGCGGTGACATCGATCGCAGGCGTCTCGCTCACGGGGAGTCCTGTTGCAGCTGGTGTTGTACCACCGAAAGGATCTGCTCCGGCGACTGCCGGTCGGTGGCAACCGCCAGGGTCCAGCCCTGCTCGTCCTCGCCGGGAGGCGGAATCTGCAGATGGCGCTGTAATACCTCCTCGGTGCCGTCGGACGGATCGTCGCCAGGGGTGGTGGCCCGTTGCTGTATCCGTCGGGTTAACTCCTCAGGATCGGCCTGACAGTGTACCTGTAGATAACCTGCCCCTGCGCCGTGTGCTACCTGCCGGGCGTGATCGCGCCAGTTGCGGTCCAGATAGGTGGCGTCCAGCACCACATTGAATCCGGCGGACAGGGCGATCTGTGCGATGCCGTGCAGGCGGTTGTAGGTGGCGTGGGTCCAGCGGTCGCTGTAGGGGCCGTCGCCCACCCCGGTAGGGCGGCGGTCGCGGGGCAGGTTCGCCAACCGCTTGCGTTCAATGTCCGAGCGTACCCGGATGGCACCCATCTGGTCTGCCAGCATGGCCGCCACGGTGCTTTTACCAGAGCCGGTCACCCCCACCAT
>JALWRU010000182.1 GCA_026994095.1 Nitrospira sp.
CGAACATGGCGAGCGCCCGGTTTGCGGCGCGGCCCCCAGGTGATGGCCGGTGGGGAGAGTTGGGGAAAGTGGTCTGCCACCGCGTCCAGCAGAGGGGCCAGGTGGTGGGTATCACCCTCGGCACGCAGGTTGATCGGTCGGGGTGGTGTGTCGGGCAGTTGTGTCGCCAAAAACGTGCGGATGGTGCGCCCGCTGCTGCGGCAGCCCTTCATCACAAACTGCGCCACCGCCTGTTGCACATGGTCCGGGGCGAGTAATAACCCCTCATGCAGCCGCACCTGCACCCGGCCCGGGTGGCGTTGTACCGACACCAGTCGGCGGCGGTTGCGGGTGGTGACCAGTTCTACCGGTTGCCCCACCTGCTCACTTAAGCGGGCTTCAAATTGAGCCGTTTGGGGCGTGCTAACTGGGGAGGGGGTCGGCAAGAACGCAGCGTGTCCGGGGCAGTGGTGGCAGAGCCGACCGCTACCAATCAATAGGCAGCAGCCGATTGACCACCACCTCTTTTTGCGTGACCGTGGCCTGATAGGGCAGCACCATCACCCCGGCCTCAAAGGCCTTGCGCAAGACCACCCCGTAGTCCGGGTCGATACTGTCGGCGGGGGTAAACCGCTCACAGTCGTCCCGGTGGACCAAAAACACCACCGCTGCCCGGTGTCCTTCGGCCACCATCTGTGCCAGCGCCTGCATATGTTTTTGGCCACGGGTAGTGACCGAATCCGGGAATGACGCCAGCCCGTCTGCTGCCAGCGTGGTGTTTTTCACCTCCACATAAGTGAGCGTCTCGTTGTGGGTGAGCAGCAGATCAATACGACTGTTGTCGGCGTATTTGACCTCCGGGCGCATGGTGTCGTAGGGCAGCAGTTCCGGGATACGGCCCTGCTCGATGGCCTCGGCCACGATGCCGTTGGCACGACCGGTATGTACCCCCACCCAGGCACCATCCCGCTGCACCGCTTCCCAGGTGTAGGCCAGTTTGCGCTTGGGGTTGTTGGACGGGGAGATGTAGACCGGGCTGCCCGCAACCGCGCAACCGCGCATGCTGCCGGTGTTGGGGCAGTGGGCCACCACCACCGTGCCGTCGGCCAGTTCAATGTCGGCAAAAAATCGCTTGTACCGTTTTAACAGGGTGCCTTCGATCAGCGGTGTGGGCCACTCCACGGGTCAGATCTCACCGTCTAAGGAGGTCAACACCTCGTACCCCTCCGGGGTAATCAAGAGGGTGTGTTCGTACTGTCCGGACAGGGAGCCGTCTTTGGTAATCACGGTCCACTCGTCGTCCAGCACCCGAATCTCCCGCCGCCCCAGATTGACCATCGGCTCGATGGTAAAGGTCATGCCCGGTCGCAGCTTTAAGCCGCGCCCCGGTTTGCCGTAGTGCAGCACCTGCGGGTCTTCATGGAAATTGCGACCGATGCCGTGGCCGCAGTACTCCTGCACCACCGAACACCCTTCGCTCTCCACATAGGTCTGAATGGCATGGCCCACGTCGCCCAGTGTGCCGCCGGGCCGTACTGCACGGATGCCCCGGCGCAGGGATTCCAGCGCCACCCGGTCGATCTTTTTCACATCGTCGCTGACCTCACCCACACAATAACTTTTGCTGGTATCCCCAT
>JALWRU010000183.1 GCA_026994095.1 Nitrospira sp.
CGCTGGTGAGCCTGATGTCGCAGGTAGAGCGCGCCCCCCACGGCCTGAGAGTGAAACGAATGCGGGTCAAGCGACGCTTCTCGGACGCCAACCTTCTGGACGTCACGTTTGTCGTCGCGCGCTATCAGGACGCCTAGGGCGGTGCCTGAATCCCCCCTGGCGGCGGTACACCAGCGGCTCGGCGCCCGACTTACCGATTTTGCCGGGTGGCAGATGCCCCTGTCGTTTACCGGTACCCCGGATGAACACACCACCGTGCGGGAGCAGGTGGGGTTGTTTGACCTGTGCCATATGGGGCGGCTACGGCTGACCGGGTCGGATGCCCAGTCGCTGCTGGAGTATGTGACCCCTGCCGATATCGCCGGACTGGCCCAGCACCACTGCCGCTACACCGTGGTATTGCAGGCCGACGGCGGCATCATCGACGACATTATCGTGACGCGGATGCCCGACAGTGTATTTTTGCTGTGTGTTAATGCATCCAACCGGCAGGCGGTGATTCAACACCTGCACGAGCATCGGGGCGAGCGGACGGTGGAGATTGTCGACATCAGCGACTCGGTCAGTCAGATCGCCATTCAGGGACCGGCCAGTACCGGGTTGATCAGGTCGCTGCTGGGCGAGCCGTTCCCTGAGTTTATGGCCGTGGCCACAGGCTCTTTCAACGAAGTGCCATTGATTGTCTCGCGTACCGGCTACAGCGGCGAGTTAGGGGTAGAGCTGTTTGTTCCCACTACCGTCGTGGTGCCGCTCTGGGAGGCACTGTTGCTGGACGCCGTCCCGTGTGGGCTGGGCGCGCGCGATACCCTCAGGCTGGAGATGGGTTACCCGCTCTACGGCCACGAACTGACCCGCGAGGTCACGCCGGTAGAGGCGGGCTTGTCCTGGTCGGTGGATTGGGACAGAGGTGGCTATCTTGGCCACGATGTGCTGCATCGGCATCGGGACACCCCGACCTCACGACTGGTCGGGTTTGTATTGACCGGACCGGGCATTCCCCGCGCAGGCTGCGACGTGTTGATTGGCGGGCAGGTGGTAGGAGAGGTCACCAGCGGCAACATGGGGTTGAGCGTCGGTCGGGGAGTCGGCATGGCCTATCTGCCCATCAGCCACAGCAAAGCGGGCACCGAATTGACCATCGATGTGCGTGGTCGCCACCTGACCGCCTGGGTGACCCGGCCCCCGTTTTACCTGCGGGGCACCGTCCGAGATGCGACACCTACCCCGTAATTGAGGCGACCTCCGTATGGATTTTATCCCTCATACCGCTGACGAAGAGGCCCGCATGCTGGCCGCCATCGGGGTGGAGCGGTTTGATGATTTGATCGCCGATGTGCCCGACTCGTTGCGACAGACGGCTGCACCTCAGATCGCCGACGGTCTGCCCGAAGGGCGCATGTCGGCACGGCTGTCCGCGCTTGCCGCACAGAACACCTCGCTCACCTGTTTCCGGGGCGGAGGCTGTTACGACCACCACATCCCGGCGGTAGTGGACAGCCTGCTGTCCCGCTCCGAGTTTTTGACCGGTTACACGCCCTATCAGGCCGAACTGTCCCAGGGCATGCTCACCACCATTTACGAGTACCAGTCTCACATCCAGCGTTTGACCGGCATGG
>JALWRU010000184.1 GCA_026994095.1 Nitrospira sp.
ATAGCAGGGGGCGGGCGGCGGGGGTTATACCGGTAAACAGCGGACGCCCTCACCATCTACCTGCGCCAGGGTGACCGTGACCGGGCTGCCCACCTTGGCAAAGGCGTCGGCCATGGCATCGCCGATCGGTTGACGGCGGGAGGCCTCGTCGGTTACTGCAAACACCGACGCCCCGGCCCCGCTGATAGAGCAGCCCAATGCACCGGCGACCAAGGCCGCCTGTTTTACGGCGGAGAAGCCCTCAATCAATTCGGCCCGTTGGGGTTCGATGGCCCGGTCGTCGATGGCATTGCCAAAGGTGAGCACGTCACCCCGTGCCGCCGCTGCCACCATGGCCGACGCGGCGGCCATGTTATGGACAAACAACGGCAGCGGTACGGTTTTTGCCAATGTGCCCCGTGAGGCCGCAGTCAATACCCGTGCCTCGGGGGTGGCGACGATGACATGCAGACCGGGCAGGGTACCCACCTGCCATGCGTCGCTCATGGCGGTATGACAGGTGACGATACCGCCGTAGAGGGCGGCGGCCAGATTGTCCAGGAAGACCCCACCGCTGACGGCCCGTTCGCCCTCGATACAGGCGGGCAGCAAGGCCGCTTTTTCAAACGGCATCCCGGCCAGTGCATTGACCGCAAAAGCACCTGCCACCGCAGAGGCTGCGCTACTGCCGAGACCGGTGCCGGGGATGGCCTTGTGAATGGTCAGGGCAACCCCCGCCGGAGCCAGTTCGTCCTGGGCCTGCAACATATTCAACACATGGGCGGCGGCAATTCCGGCGGTGTTTTTGTGGGCGTCTTTTGGTAGTACGCCGTCATCACCAAAGATGGCGGTAATGGTGATGCCGGGGGTGTCGCTCCAGTCGGCTTCAAGGGTATCGCCAGGGCCGGTAATGGCCATGCCGAGGGTATCAAAACCGGGGCCTACGTTACCCACCGAGGCGGGTGCAAATACCCGAACTGCCATCAGACCACCTTGCTGCGCTGGGCATGAAAATAGTCCACCAGTTCGGCTGCCACCATGGCGTAATTGACCGAGATGTTGTAACGCATGATGGTAAAAAAGTTATTGAACAGCACAAAATGACGGGTACGGCCATCGGCCTCGTCGTACGCGGTGACGGCCACCTTTTCGTCCTTACCAAGCTGGTCAAATGCTGATGCCTTGACCCCGGCTTCAAGCAACTCCCGCAGGGGGAACTTCTTTTTGTGGCCGCCATCAAAACGCTCTGCCAGTGCTGTCGACAGGGTGATTTCGGCCTTGATGGGCTGGCCGGTCTTCCACTTGTGGACCTTCATGTAGTTGGCCACACTGCCTGCCACATCCGCGTGGGAACTCCAGATGTTGCGTTTGCCATCGCCGTCAAAATCGACCGCGTAAGCGCGAAAGCTGGAGGGGATGAACTGGGGCATACCAAAGGCCCCGGCATAGGAGCCCATGAGGGACAGGGGGTCGGCCTGTTCTTCCCGACACATGAGGAGGTATTCGATCATCTCTTTACGGAAGAATTTGCGCCGCCGGGGGTAGAGTGCAAAGGCGGTGTTGAGCACCTCAAAAATCCGGTAGGGTGAACGCACGGTGCCGTATTTGGTTTCGATACCGAGGATGGCCGC
>JALWRU010000185.1 GCA_026994095.1 Nitrospira sp.
CTCTATCTTATTGATTAAAAGAGAGAAAGAAACATGGAGAAGGAAGGAAACGGGCGGATATGGCTTCCACGGTTTCGGTGCTCGGTTCCACTGTTTCATACGCTGATTAAAAAATAGTCCACGGGTTGCGGTTTTTCCGGCGGGCGTTTTTGTGGAAAATTGTGGAAGGGTGTTTTATAGTTATTTCAAATAGTTAAGGTGTTTTTTTGGGGTACCGAACAGGCCTTCCACAGGTTCGCGTGTGTTCTGCCCCTGGTCCCCTTTTTTTGAGGTGAAGATGAGCCTTATCGACGAGTTTTTGACGTTCAAGGAGCACTCGCAGGGCCTGGCGGGGGCGACGATCGGGAAGTACCGGCAGTACCTCGAGCGACTCGAGGCCTGGCTGGGTGAGCAGGACATGGATTTCCTGTCGGCGGACGACAAGGCGCTCGAGCACTTCTGCGGTCTACACCAGCACAAGATGGGGGTGATGCCACGATCCAGGCGCCCGCTGGTGTCGGCGGTGCGCGGGTTCTATGCCTGGCTGTCCCGGGCCGGGCATCGCCAGGACAATCCCGCGGCCCTCCTGGAGTATCCGAGGATTGGTCGGCGCCTGCCGGTAGGGATGTCGTTGTCGAGCTCGGAGCGGATCCTGATGCAGCCGGACCTGTCGACTTTCATCGGTGTGCGGGATGCGGCGATGCTCTATGTCCTCATCGGGTGCGGGATCCGGGTGAGTGGGCTGGTGTCGATGAACGAATCCAGCTTGCTCTGGATGGACGAGGACGGCAAGGAGCGCTTGGTCATCAAGGTCCGGGAGAAAGGTGGGCACGAACGCCTGGTGCCGGCACCTGACGAGACGGCGCTGATGGTGCGGGCCTACTTGGGCCATGAGTATCTCGACACGGTCGACCGCTATCTGAAGGATGGTGACCAGGTGCTGTGGATCTCGACCAACAATCGCCTGGTGTCGCCGGACCGCTACCACGGAGAGGCGCGACGGATGGCGGCCAGGACAGTCAATGCCATGATCGATGGCTATGGCGAGCGGGCCGGCGTACCGAAGAACGAGCGTCACCCCCACGCCATGCGCCACCTCTACGGCACGGAGCTGGCCGAGTCGGGCGTCGACATCATGCAGATCCAGGCGCTGATGGGGCACCGTAGCCCGAAGACGAGTGAGAACTACATCCACCTCGCAACCCGCACACTGGCGAAGTCGGTCGACAAGGCCAACCCGCTGCGGAAGATGCGGACCCACGTCTCCTCCCTGGCCCGCCATCTGGAATCTCACCATGCCAAGCATCCATCTTCTTGACTCGTCGGTACTTATAGCCGCCCTTGCCCGGGGCTGGCGGTTTTTCTACTGCGCCATCTACAGGGTTTTGTGGGGGGTGCGCAAACCACCAAGAATATCAGGGTTAAAACGGGCAAAAGGGTTTTGGTTCCGGAAGCTCATGAACTGCGCCTTTTGTTCAAAAGGCGCAGTTGGGTCGATCGTCTGTCCAGTGATAGCAGGGGGTGTCAGTCGTGCATGATGGTGTAAAGCGCAGTTCATCGGCGGGAATTGAGGCCAGGGGCGGGAATGCCGACGATCCCGGGTATGGGGTGGGGGGTCGGCAGAGGCGAAT
>JALWRU010000186.1 GCA_026994095.1 Nitrospira sp.
GGCCAGATGGAACGCCCCGGCGGCAATAAACAGGATGTGATCGGTGCGCACCATGCCGTGTTTGGTATTGACCGTGGAGCCCTCCACAATCGGCAGCAGGTCGCGTTGCACCCCCTCGCGGCTCACGTCAGCACCCTGAGCGTTGTTCTGGCTGATGACCTTGTCGATCTCGTCTAAAAAGACGATGCCCGACTGCTCCACCCGCCGTACCGCCTCCCGCGCCAGATCCTGATCGTCGATGAGCCGTTCGCTCTCTTCGTTAAACAGGTGCGCACGGGCATCCACCACCTTCATTTTGCGGCGGCTGGTGCGACCGGGGAACATCTTGCCGATCATATCTTGCAGGTTGTTGCCCATCTCTTCCATGCCGGGGCCGCCGACCGCACCGATGGGCACACCAGCCGGTTTTTCGGCCACCTCCACGTCTACCATGCGCTCGTCCAGATCGCCGCTATGGAGGTGTTCACGCATCTTGTCGCGGGTGTTGCCGCTGCCCGCTGCGGTGGGTAGCAGGGCATCCAGCAGACGCTCGTCGGCGGCCTCGTGGGCCTTCTCTACCACCTGCCCACGGCGCTCCTGCCGCACCATCTTGATCGCCAGTTCGGTCAGGTCGCGGATGATCGACTCCACATCCCGGCCCACATAACCCACCTCGGTAAATTTGGACGCCTCCACCTTGAGGAACGGCGCTGCCGCCAGCTTGGCCAGTCGGCGGGCGATCTCGGTTTTACCCACTCCGGTGGGGCCGATGAGGATGATGTTTTTGGGCAGGATATCTTCCTGCATCTCATCCGTCAGTTGATGACGACGCCAGCGGTTGCGCAGGGCGATGGCCACCATCCGTTTGGCGTTGGACTGGCCCACCACATAGCGGTCCAGCTCGGCCACGATCTCGCGGGGGGTTAAAGAGGTACTGTGGAGTGGCTCATGTTCCATCGTCGGTAAGGTCTGCTCGTCAAAAGGGTAGATTGCCCCACCAACCGGCGGCGACAAAGAAGCGGATTATACCGCGCCTGCAAGCTTGGCGCAGAACCCGACCATTGTGGCACCTCAGGAGCGGGGCAGCCCGGCCATGGCCACCAGCAACCGGTCGATGTCATCCGCGTCAATCTCACCCATGGTAGAGATGCGGAAGATGGTTGCCGATAGCCCGCCCTGCCCGGCGTAAATCACAAACCCGGCCCGCTTCAAGTGATCGTGCAGGGTGTTGTAATCAATGCCCTTGGGCAGATGGTAGGCCACCAGCACCACCGACGATTCGGCGGCAGGCAGCAGTGGCGTAATATCCAACCGGGCCAGCCCCGTCCGCACCTGCTCGGCCAGCGCCCGGTAGCGCGCCTGACGGGCGACAATACCCCCGGCTTCAATCAGCTCATCCAGCGCCTCATCCAGCGCATAGAACGCCGGGACCGACTGGGTAAACGGGGTGCCTTCCCGGTCTTGAGCGGCACAGTAGCGGGCCAGATCCAGATAGAGGGTGCGGCGGGGAGTATCGACGTCGGGCAGATGATCCCGCCGTACAAGTACAAACGCAGCGCCCGGTATACCGTGCAGGCATTTGTTGGCGGTTGCGGCCACGGCGATCACCGGGTCAGCCGCTACGCCGGT
>JALWRU010000187.1 GCA_026994095.1 Nitrospira sp.
GCGGACTGCTCAGGCGACTTGGTCTGCCGTACCGATAGTGGCTTAACTCCCACAGAGGTGTCGGTTTAGCCTACAATTACAGGCCTTGTTTTTTAACCGATTGTTGATGAAAGCACCCTCCATGCGCGGCGCGCCACTCTCCCTGTTCAACAGCATGGGCCGTCAGCTCGGCCCCTTCACCCCCCTGTCTCCCGGCAAGGTCGGGCTCTACTCCTGCGGGCCGACGGTTTATAACTATGCCCACCTGGGTAACCTGCGGGCCTATGTGTTCACAGACACCCTGCGGCGGGTGTTGCGGTTCAAGGGGTACGACGTTACCCATGTGATGAATATCACCGATGTGGGCCACCTGACCTCCGATGCGGATGAGGGTGAAGACAAGATGGAAAAGGCCGCCTCCGCGCAAAAGAAAAGCGTGTGGGACATTGCCCGGCATTTTACTGATGCCTTTCTGGCCGACATGGACGCCCTCAACATTTTACCCCCCCATCAGCAACCCAAGGCCACCGATCATATTGACGGAATGATCGCCTTCAATCAGCGGCTGACCGACAACGGCCATACCTATGAGTTGGCCGACGGCCTGTACTTTGATACCCACACGGTGCCTGACTATGGCAAGTTGGCCATGCTGGATGTGGACGGCATGCAGGCCGGGGCACGGGTGGCCGTTACCGAAGGCAAACGCCACCCCACCGACTTCTGCCTGTGGCGCAAATCGCCCACCGACAGCACCCGACTGATGGAGTGGGACTCGCCCTGGGGTGTGGGTGCCCCCGGCTGGCATCTGGAGTGCTCGCAGATGAGCATCGAATATCTGGGTGCACCGTTTGATATCCATACTGGCGGTATCGACCATCGACAGGTCCACCATGTAAATGAGATCGCCCAGAATATGGGGTATCTAGGTGATGGCGCGCCCGGTGCCGGCACCTGGATGCACAACGAATTTTTGGTGGTCGGCGCGGATAAGATGTCCAAGTCTGCCGGCGGGTTTTTACGCCTGCTCACCCTGACTGAAAAGGGGTTTCATCCACTGGTCTACCGCTATTTTTGCTTGCAGGCGTCCTATCGAAAACCGTTGGAATTCAACTGGGATGCCATCGCTGCCGCCCACAACGGGCTCAAACGGCTCTACCTGCGCATCGAAGAACTGCTGGCGCAACACGGTGGTGCTGAGATATCTGCCAAGGGCGACTGGCAGCCCCGTTGCGACGGTCCGTTAAAGCCGCGGATTGAGGCGTTGGACGGGGCCGTGAGTGACGACCTGAACACCCCCAAGGTGATGGCCAACCTGAATCAATTATTGGCCGACAACAGCCTGAGTACCGATGATGCACTCTATCTGGTGGCCCTGCACGACCGGGTGCTGGGCCTGAACCTGCTGACCACCACCGCTGCGGATCTGCAACCACAGCGCACCAGCGGACCGCTATCTGCTGAACAGGTAGCGGTCTTGATCGCCGAACGCTTAACTGCCCGCAAGGACAAGGACTTTGCCCGTTCCGACGCCATTCGTGACGAATTGAACGCAGCCGGTGTGGTCATCAAGGACGGCCCGGAAGGCACCACTTGGGAGTGGCAGGTGGGGTAGGTTTAAGAGT
>JALWRU010000188.1 GCA_026994095.1 Nitrospira sp.
GTCGGGAATGCCGTCGCCGTTTCCGTCTCCCCCGTTCGGACCGCTGTCTTCGACCGTATCGGCCACCCCGTCGGAATCCGTATCGGTGGCGGGCTGGGCCGCGAAGTTCGCGGTCACGGTACAGTCTGCGGTGACCGGGTTGGTGTTGAAAATGTTTCCCTGGAGGTTTCCGCCGCAGGTGCCGCTTACGCCCTGGAGGGCATAGCCCGGGTTGGTCGAGATCGTACACGCGGAACCCGTACCGTCCGGAACCGGGTTCGGGACGCAGGAGACCGCGCCCCCGGCCAGTGGCGACGCGGCCGCCGTGATCGTGTGGGAGACGGGCGCCCCGGTCGTCACCGCGCGGGCGACGATATTGCCGTTTGCGTCGTAGGAGTAGGCGATGGTCTTTCCCCCCCCGTAGTCCGCGAGAACCAGCCGCCCGTTGGAGTCATAGGAATAACTGACGGCCCCGGCGGGAGAAGCCGGAACAAGAAAGGCCGCAAGACAGAGCAGGGCGCCGAGGGCCGGGATCCCCCAGACCCGCGCCCTGTTTTCGGCCCGGCGGAACCCGCCGCGTTCCGTACCGTTGGCGGGGTATTTTATTACACAATTTTTCATCGTTTCCCCCATGAATGCGATGTATGCGAGATTAGGGTCCCGGCGCCGGTTACCACGAAAAATTATCCCCCGGCAGACCGCGAAAAACACCGTTATAGAGCCCACGAATGAGCATAAAGTTGACTAAGGCATCCAATCGTTCCCTCTCAGAGAGTTCATAGATATTTTTCCCGTCCTTAACTTCAGCCCCGAAAAACCATTCCAAGAGACTACGATCGAGATAGGGATCCGTCCCCGTCGGTATACCCGCGGAGCTTCGCTGCCGGCCCGAGTTCCCGGCTTCCGATACGTTCAGGGGTAATCTTGTTTGTGGGTGGGAAGCCGGCGCCGCCTTCTCCGCGAATTTCCGGGCCGCCTGTCGGGCCCAGGTCATGGTGCGTGCGAGCTGCTGCCGGGCGGCCTGATCTCGCCGTTTCGCCATTTCGGCGAGGATTGCGGACTTCCGGGCGATCAAATCGCGGCGTTCATTCTCAAAGCCTTTTTTGCCTTCTATATAATTCCTGACTACTTCGTGGTTTCCCCCAAAGACCGCGAAGGTTGCAAGGAAACTTCCAAGCCCGTATTCACTTTTTTCCACGTCGTGCAGGTAGTCTTCAACAGTCTCGAGTTCCCGATCCAACAGCCGATCCGTCATCTCCGCGGGTGACATCGGCCTGGTCCCCGCCGGGTCTACGAGGCCGGTGGGGCGGCCGAGGGCGTACTGGTAGGGGTTGAGCATCCGGGGATCGCGAATATCGGGCCAGAGGGGTTCCCGGGACAGGAAGCGGCCGGTGAGGGCGTCGTAGCAGCGGAGCCCCATCCGGTAGAGGGTTCCGTTTCCGTCCTCCTGCCGCACGGCGAACTCCCCGGCGAAGGTGAAGGGCTGGGCGCTTGCGCAGGGCAGGTAGGGGTGCAGGCGCCGCACTGGATGCAATGGCTCTCGATGAAAAACACTTCCGGTATCTGGCGGTTCGAGCCATCCTGTAACGCCTTGCCCGGACAAGCGCTGATACAGGCCATACAC
>JALWRU010000189.1 GCA_026994095.1 Nitrospira sp.
GGATGTTCTCCACTGATGAAGCAGATCGGTGCCGATACCCCGATTCCGCCAGTCGGGCAGCACACACAACTCATGCACCTCGGCGGCGATGGGGTCCGGGTCGTCCGGTTCGCAGCGGGGGGTGACCTGTAAACTCAACAGGGCCACCACCTGCCCCGCCTGCTCGGCCACCAGCAGATGATAGGGATGGGGCTCGTTGGCCCGGTCCAGCACCAGCCAGACAAACTCGTCGATCATGTCGGCGGTGGTGACCGCCTCTGGCGCGAAACGGTGTTCGTCTTCTTGCAGGGCGGTGAGGCAGGCGATCAGCCCGGACCGATCGGTGGCGGCGTGGTAGGGGCGAATGGTGACAGACATCAGGCCTCCGGTTTAAATACAAAAAAGGCCCGGAACCGCATGGCTCCGGGCCTTTTTTTTCGACTACGAGGATGCCCGAAGGCAACTGGTCAACACCTTAGCGGCGCGGACGGGCCTCGTTCACGGTCAGCGCACGGCCGCCCAGGTCGAAGCCGTTGAGGGCTTCGATGGCCTTACGGGCGTCACTGTCTTCGGCCATTTCAACAAAGCCAAAGCCGCGCGAACGGCCAGTGTCACGCTCGGTGATAATGGCAGCCGAGGTTACGGAGCCGTGGGTCTCGAAGGCTTCGCGGAGTTCTTCTTCGGTGAGTTGGTAAGACAGGTTGCCGACAAATAAATTCATAACAGACTCTTTTAAGTTCAGTTTCAGATGGACGAATGGTTGATGGTTCCCGGAAATGACAGCGCGGATGGGAGCAAAATGCTCGAACACGCCGATGCCCGACCGGGACGGGCAAATTCAATAGAATGTAAAGGGGGAGGGCATAACGATGAGGGGGCCGCGTGAACACGCGCCATAGGCAGAGGGAAGGTACGAACAGAACGGCGCACGAAACCGGCATAGAGCCAGGAGTTGGTCTGGAGCAGATTCACGAGAACCTGCTCACACCAACGACGCACAACCGGTTGGCAAGAAGGCCAACCTGGAAAAGATTCAATCGACAGTCCTCTTTCGCCCGCCACCGGCGACTCGCCCAACACCGCAAATGCGGCCGCTGCCCGAAGGTGACAGGGGGTGGCGTCCCGTCATCCAGCGCCTACCGGGCAGTCACCCGACACCTCTGTCACCAGAAGGTCGCGCCGACTACGCAGTGGGCACAAGCCACCCCACCGAGGGGGACTCGGACAGACTGTAACACAAGCCTGTGCGGCAAGCCAATACCTCATATCCCAATGAGGGGCTCGCTGATCTGTGCGGGCGGAGTATGGTGGGTGTTAGCGGACGTGGAGTGTGGTCATGATGTCGTCCCCCTGGGCCTGGCCGTCACGGGCCAGATTGAAGGGGGTGTCCATCACACCGTTGGGGCCGGCAGAGATCACCACCGCCTTGAACGCGCTCGAAGTCGGGTCGGTGGCGGCGATGTTGACCATGTAGGGCATGTTCCACGGGTCTTGCGACGGCATGTCCATATACGGTCCGCGCCAGGCCGTGTCGCCAGTGGTGGGGTAACTCACCAGCGCTTTGGGCAGGTTGCGCACCAGATGGTTGTGCAGCAGGTCGGTGGCCGCGTTGTTGACCGGGTC
>JALWRU010000190.1 GCA_026994095.1 Nitrospira sp.
CAGGTCCAGTGTCAGCACTACCCGGTTTGGTGCGCTGGAGATCAGCGTAGGCTGAAACGAGTAGGCTCCGTTCGGGCCGAGGATCGCGGTGCTTCCACCTCCGCCCCCGCCGCCACAGGCGCTCAGGCTGGTGACTAGACCAACGGCCAGTAACCCTGCGGCCAGCCGTTTGATACCGCTTTTCCAACCGTTTGTTGTATTGACGCTATTCATGGGGTCACCACCGCACCCATCTGGGCCTTGAGAAGGGTTACATCCTGGGCGTTCACCGAACCGTCGCCGTTCAAATCGTAGTCCGGGTTGGTGGTGCCCACCGCTCCCAGTACGCTGACCAGATCGAAACCGTCGACCCGACCTTCGGTGGTCGGCTCCTTGCGGTTGACGTTGCCCAGCAGGGCGCGGGATGCAGGGCCGGTTATCGCCCCTGCCACCGCCAGCACGGTGTAGGTATCACCGTCGTTGGTACCGGCTGCACCGGTATCCACAAACGAGGTACCGGCAAGCGCCGTAGCGACGTTCACGCCGTTGCGCTGCACTGTGTAGGTCACCGCAGGGCCGGTGTCCGGAGCAGCGATCCACGATACGGTCAGGTCGGCCCCGGTCTTGGCCACATGCACGCCAGCAACTTTTGCCACCTTGGTGAGCAGCAGTTGATCCAACGCCGCACGGGTATCCAACAGTCCAAAGCCGTGGCGCTCGTTGACGGTGTTATCCAGCATGCTGGTGGCCGGGTCGATGGTCCCTACGGCGGCGATCTCCATCGCACTCTGAATTTCTGTAACCGTTGCGTTCGGGAACGCCGATCGCAACAGGGCAAAAGCACCCGCAGCGTGAGGAGCCGATGCAGACGTGCCGTTAAAGCTGATATAGAAGCTCTGTCCGGCGGAGGTCAGATCAGCACTGGTGACAGCGTCACCTGGAGCGACCGCATTCGGGTACGGTTTGGCACCCAGCCCCACACCACGACCCGGGCAGGTACTGGGCCCCTGACCGCTGGTACTAACCAGAACCGTGTTGTTCTGGTTGGTAGCGCCCACTGCAAACACCTCGACATACCCTGCCGGAAGGTGAGCAATGGTGTCGTTGCCGGACGAGGCCACTAAAAAGATTTCTAACGATCGCAGACTCTGGATGGCCGTTTCTAACTGAGGTTGCAGATTGCAGCTTGTGCCCGCGTTGACATCTGCCACTTCCCAACTCATGTTTACCACATCGGGAATCTGGTTGGCAGGCAAGTCGATCAGCCACTGCAACCCGGCCAACGCATCCGATACGTTGGCATTGCCCTCGTTATCAAAGATACGCACCCCCACCCACTGGGCGTCCGGGGCCACACCGATCGGGTCACCGCCGGTATCGCCACCCACGGCCAGCCCCATCACCGCCGTACCGTGTCCACCAACCGCGCTGGTGCCGGTGCCCGGATCTGCGGGAAAGGCCAACCCGTTACAAGGGCCAGCGCCGGTGCCGCTGATGTCACACCAGCTGTTGGTACCACCCCGATAGGCAGCCGCCGCAATGTCGGCATGCTGTACATCAACGCCACTATCAACCACCGCAATGACACTGCCTGCTCCGCGATAGCCCAGCGTCCACATATC
>JALWRU010000191.1 GCA_026994095.1 Nitrospira sp.
GGTGCTGGTCGGCGGCGTTGGCACCGGTCACTGCGTCGGTCAAGGCCGCCACCATCGGGTCGATCACCCGCTGGATGCCCTGTAACCCCACCGGCCCGGAAAAGCCCACCGGCCCGCCGGTGCCCGTTAAAATCTGCTCATCAGTGGCCAGGGTCAGTTCGGTGACTCCCAGCACATTGGCCAGCTTTACCTCGTTGAGGGTGCGATCGCCGCGCACCAGCGCCGCCACCAGCCGACCCGGTTTACCGTTGTGTTCAGGCAGCGCAAAGATCAAGGTTTTGATCAACCGCTCCGGGGCGATATTCAGATGCCCTGCAACCTCTTCGACCGTGTGCAGGGCCGGGGTGTCAACCGTAATCATTTCAGGGGTGTCGACCGGCTCGGGTGCCGCCACGCTGGCCACCGCCTTCTCTGCGTTGGCGGCGTAGTCGCAGTTGTTGCAGAACACCACCTCGTCTTCACCAGAGTCGGTCAGCACCATGAATTCGTGCGACAGGTTGCCACCGATCTGGCCCGAATCTGCCTCCACCGCCCGGTAGGTAAACCCCAACCGGCTGAAGATCCTGTGGTAGGCAGCACGCATGGTTTCGTAGGTGGCCTCCGCCGACGGGACATCCGCGTCGAAGCTGTAGCCGTCTTTCATGATGAACTCGCGGCCCCTCATCAGGCCAAAACGCGGGCGGATCTCATCCCGGAACTTGGTCTGGATCTGAAACAGATTGAGCGGTAGTTCCTTGTAGGAGCGGACTTCGTCACGCACCAGATCGGTGATGACCTCCTCATGGGTAGGGCCGAGGCAAAACTCCCGCTGGTGGCGATCACGAAAGCGCAGCAACTCCTTGCCGTACTGCTCCCAGCGACCGGTCTCCTGCCACAGTTCCGCCGGTTGGGCCGCCGGCATGCGAATCTCCTGCGCGCCGGCGTTTGCCATCTCTTCGCGTACCACCCGCTCCACCTTTTGCACCGCGCGCCACCCCAGTGGCAGGTAGTTATAGATGCCAGCGGCTACCCGGCGAATCATGCCCGCGCGCACCATCAGCCGGTGGCTGGCAATCTCGGCATCGGAAGGGTCGTCGCGCAGGGTGGGGATAAACAAGGCGGAGAAGCGCATAGGGTGGGGTACTCAAAAAAATTGGAGCGAAATCAGGCGGCAGGTCGTCAGGCGGGTGGGGAGGCAAGCATCTTCAGGGGGGAGTCGTCCTGTTGGCGTTTCTGCTCGGCCATGGCGATGGCCCGGTCCACCAGCAGGTCGATCAATTCGGACTCTGGCACCTTGTGTTTCAGGCGGCCTTCTTCAAACAGAATGCCGTGGTCATGGCCCCCGGCGATACCAATATCAGCCTCTTTGCCCTCGCCGATGCCGTTGACGACACAGCCGAGAATGGCCACGTCCAGCGGTTCACGGATATGGGCCAGCCGCTTCTCTACCTCGCGGGCGATCTTGATCACGTCAATCTCCAGCCGTCCGCAGGTGGGGCAGGAGATCACATTCACCCCCCGGTGGCGCAGGCCCAGGCTCTTCAAAATCTCAAAGCCGACCCGCACCTCTTCACGAGGGTCCGCCGACAGGGAGACCCGCAGGGTATCGCCGATGCCCTGGGCCAGCAGAATGCCCATGGCCACGCCGGTCTTGACACTACCGGTCTCCAGTGTGCCCGACTCGGTTACGCCCAGATGGACCGGGATGTCGGACACCGCCGAGAACTGCTGATAGGCGTCGATCATCAGGGTCGGGTGGGAGGCCTTTAGCGACACCTTGATATCAAAAAAATTCAGGTCTTCAAGTATACGTACATGCCGCTGGGCCGACTCCACCATGGCTTCGGCGGTGGGAAAGCCGTACTTTTCCAGCAGGTCGGCCTCCAGCGAGCCGCCGTTGACACCAATGCGGATGGGCACCCCCCGGTCCTTGCAGGCGGCCACCACCTCGCGCACCTTTTCATCGGAGCCGATGTTGCCCGGATTGAGGCGCAGACAGTCGATGCCACTTGCGACGGCGGTCAACGCCAGCCGGTGGTCAAAATGAATATCGGCAATCAGCGGGATCGGGCTCTGGTTGCGAATCTCCCCCAGCGCGGCTGCCGCCTCCTGATCGACTACTGCCACCCGTACCAGTTCGCAACCGACCTCGGCCAAACCGTTGATTTCGGTGATGGTGCCGGTGATGTCACGGGTGTCGCAGACCGTCATGGACTGTACGCTGACCGGGGCGTCGCCACCGATGAGCACCCCGCCGACGTTGATCTGGCGTGTTTTTCTACGAGAAATTTCCATTGTCAATATCTTACATGAATTATGGGGTTGGCCGATAGGTAGGCGAGCCTGTGGCGTGAGGCAGATGAGTCGGTCTGAGCCGTCATTGTCGTCTGTCTGGAGGGTAGGCGCCAGCGGTGCCTGCCTGTCCGTTCGTCAAAAAAACGCGATAGGGTAGTACTATAAAGACCTGTCATGGAGCCGGGCAATGTGACCGGGACGGGAGTTGCAAGGGTCCACCCGCAAATGGCAGATGTGATCCAACAAGGGGGAGTTACGGTGAAGCAGGGCAAGGACAATACCACCAGTAGTGGCGCGGTGGGTGCAAGCCATATCATTACCATTCGGGTGCTGCTGGCCAGCCGAACACGGGTCACCGGCGAGGTAGTCCTGGCCATTGGCGATGCGGAGGGCTGTGTGCTGGGGATGGACTTCGTCGCCAGCACCGATGAGGGACAACTGCGTGACATCACCGTGGAGACCCGCAACGTCGACCATGCGGACCGGGTAGTGGCGGCCATCTCCGAACTGGATGACGTCACCGTTCAACAGGTATCCGACCTGACTTTTTTGATGCATTTGGGTGGCAAAATCGAGGTCACCAACAAGGTGCCCTTAAAAACCCGTGAAGATTTGTCCCGTGCTTACACCCCCGGTGTGGCACGGGTATGTGAGGCCATTGCCGCCAACCCGGATGACGCCTATAACCTGACCATCAAACGCAATATGGTGGCGGTTGTCACCGACGGCACCGCCGTGCTGGGGCTGGGGGATATCGGCCCTGCTGCGGCCATGCCGGTGATGGAAGGCAAGGCCATGCTGTTTAAGGAATTTGCCGGGGTGGATGCCTTCCCTATCTGCCTGGACACCAAAGACCCGGAAGAGATCATCCGTACCGTACGCCTGCTGGCACCGGTATTCGGCGGGATCAATCTGGAAGATATCTCCGCACCGCGCTGTTTCGAGGTTGAGGAGCGGCTCAAAAAAGAGCTGGATATCCCGGTGTTTCACGACGATCAGCACGGCACCGCAGTGGTGGTCCTGGCTGCCTTGATCAATGCCCTGAAGGTGGTGGGCAAACCGATGGAGTCGATCAAGGTGGTGGTGAGCGGGATCGGCGCCGCCGGAGTGGCCTGCACCAAAATGATGATGCGTGCCGGGGTGCAGCACTTTGTGGGTGTAGACCGTACCGGTACGCTGTATGAGGGCCGCACCGAGAAGATGAACGACCTTAAGCACTGGTATGCCAACCACACCAACAAACGGGCGCTGAAGGGCACTCTGGCCGATGCGGTCAAGGGGGCCGACCTGTTTTTAGGGGTCTCTTCCGGCGGGCTGTTGACGACGGAGATGGTCGATACCATGGCCACCGACCCGATTATCTTTGCGCTGGCCAACCCCAGCCCGGAGATCATGCCCGAGGACGCTGCTGGTCACGCCCGCATCATCGCCACCGGCCGTTCGGACTATGCCAACCAGATCAACAATGTGCTCTGTTTCCCCGGTATTTTTCGAGGGGCGCTGGACTGTCGCGCCTCACAGGTGAACGAAGAGATGAAACTGGCAGCGGCTCAGGCCATTGCCAGTGTGATCGGTGACGATGAACTGTGTGAAGACTACATTATTCCCAGTACCTTCAACCGTCAGGTGGCCCCGCAAGTCGCCGAGGCAGTAGTGGAGGCAGCCCATCAGACTGGCGTTGCCCGGCGGGAGCGCTAACGACTTTGCGGAGCGGCCCTGTCAATAGAACCGGGATTGGTGTGAGGATCATCGGTGCGGTGTTGTGCCTGGTAGGGCTGGCTGGTTGTGCGCTGCCAAGTGGCCAGTGGCGTTGGCCCTATGTGCCGATGACCGAGTCGCCCTCAGCGGCATCGGTGCCCAGCGAAGAAGCCATGGAGACCGTGGAACGGCTGTTGGGGGAAGACCGCCCGGACGGACTGATACGCACCCTGCGGCAGGTACAGTCGAAGGCCGGAGAAGACGAAACCCTGTATCAATTGGGCCTGCTGCTGCTGACCCCTCGGGTGGGGGACTTTCAAGGGGCCCAGGAGGCCATGACCCTGCTGCTCGCACGCTATCCGGACAGCCCCCGAAAGCGCTCTGCAGAGGCGGTGGCGCGGTTGCTCAAAACCTTGGAAAAGACCAACAAAAGCCTGTCAAAAATGGGCGTGGAGAACCGGGTGCTACGGAGCAAGGTGCGCGCCATTCAGGCCGATATGGAGCGCATCGTCAATATCGATCTGGAGACCGAACGGCAACGGCTGGTCGATACCCCTGATGAGCCGGTCGGCGAGCCCATCGAGGTAGTTCCGCCGGAACAGTCACCCGACTCGTTACGCTGACCGATACGGCCAGGCCGGGCTATTCGTCAGCGGGCGGAGTCGTGCTGGACGGCTGCTGCTTGTGCAACTCGTCTTTGAGCGCCGCCACCTCGTTGTAGAGCGCGTGGATTCGCTCCATGGTCGGGTCGGGCATCTCCGAATGGTTGAGTTTGGTTTCCGGGTGCTCTTTGGCCACCTTATGGATCATGCGGCCGGGGATACCCACCACCGTGCTGTTGTCCGGTACCGGTTTGAGTACCACCGAGTTGGCCCCTACCCGCACGTTGCAACCCAGTTCGATATTGCCCAATACCTTGGCCCCGGCTCCCACCACCACATGGTCACGCAGGGTGGGGTGGCGCTTGCCCCGGTCCTTGCCGGTGCCCCCCAGGGTGACGCCCTGATAGAGCGATACGTGGTGGCCGATCTGGGTGGTTTCACCAATCACCACCCCCATGCCGTGATCGATGAAAAAGTCGCTACCGATCTGCGCCCCCGGGTGGATCTCGATACCGGTGATCCAGCGCGAAAGCTGAGAGATCAGGCGCGGCAAAAATGGCACCCGCCGGGTGAGCAGCCAGTGGGCCAGCCGGTGGGCCACCACCGCATGCCAGCCGGAGTAGAGCAAAAAGACCTCTAACCGGCTTGTCGCTGCCGGGTCGCGCTCGAATACGCAGTTAAAGTCCCGCCGGATATGTTGTAACAGGGAGAAGGTGCGGGCACTCATCCGCTGATCCCCATTGGAGTGGGCGAGTTGGGCTCCAGCAGGCACACCGCCTGTACGGCGATGCCCTCCTCCCGGCCCAGACTGCCCAGTTTTTCGTGGGTGGTGGCCTTAATGTTGACCCGCCCGTCCGAGGTGGCCAGCGCGGCTGCCAGATTGTGGGCCATGCGCTCAATGTGGGGGGCCATTTTGGGAGACTGGGCGATGATGGTGGCATCGACGTTGCCGATCCGGTAGCCCTGTCCAGCCATCAACCCGGTGACGTGGCGCAGCAGATCGAGGCTGTTGGCACCCGCGTAAGCCGGGTCGGTATCGGGAAAGTGGCGCCCCAGATCCCCCAGTCCGAGCGCGCCCAGCACGGCGTCGCACACCGCATGGGTGAGGGCGTCCGCATCCGAGTGCCCCAACAGCCCCTTGTGATGGGGGATGGTCACCCCGCCCAGCACCAGCGGGCGCTCGGCAACCAGCGCATGAATGTCGTAACCGCTACCTATTCGCACAACCGCCTTACCTGTATATCGTTACCCACCCGACGGGGGACCCGCCGATCCATCGGCAGAAGTTTGCCATGCCCGGGCCGTGGCCAGATCCTGTGGCACGGTCACCTTGAGCGACTCGCGCTCACCGGGAATCAACTCCACCCGGTCGCCGTTCCACTCGGCCAATGAGGCGTCGTCGGTACCCACATAGCCGCCATCGGCTGCACGATCATACGCCTGTCGGATCATGGTAAGCGGAAATACCTGGGGGGTAAACGCATGCCACAGGGTCGCCCGGTCCGGCGTGGCGACGATGCGGCCACTCTCATCGACCTGTTTAATGGTATCAGTGGCAGCCCGCCCGACCACAACCCCTTGGCCCTGTCGGGCCAGTTCGATGGCGCGGGTGAGGGTGTCCGGGTCGGGAAACGGGCGGACGGCGTCGTGGATGGCGACCATCTCAAAACCGTCCGGTACCTGATGCAGTCCCCGATGGACCGACTGCTGTCGGGTGCTGCCGCCGCACACCGGACCGACAATGTTGGACAGACCGTGGTCGGCAATCAGCTCGGTGGTGGCGCTCAGTTCGGCCTGTGGAACCACCAGCACCACCGCCCCCACCTGTGGGCATTGTTGCAACCGCAAAATGGTATGGATGAGCATGGGCAACTCGCCCAGCATCAGAAATTGCTTGGGGGTGGTGCTGCCCATGCGGGTGCCTTGCCCACCTGCGGGCATCACCACACAGGTTCGGTCAGAGGGGATGGCGTTAGGGGTGTCCACAACTTGTCGTACAAAACCAGTTCAAAAAAGAGGGTGCATCGAACGGGCCTCAGGATAGCGGATTTATTTAGTCTACGGAATGCTTTCTC
>JALWRU010000192.1 GCA_026994095.1 Nitrospira sp.
TCACACTCTTGGCCTTCACCACGATCAGGGCGTTGGTGTCGAGGTTCTTCAGCACCGCCCCGGTCACATGACCCTCGGCGTTGGTGAGCAACTCCACCGCCGGAGCGAACTCCATCAACTGAATGTCAGACTCGTTCAGGACCGTGTCTTTCAACACCCGCATCATGTCCAGACCGGTGTAGTCTTTACAGGCCAGCAGCCGCGCACGGCTGGTGCCGCCGCCCTTTTTAACCTTGAGATTGCCGTCCCCGTCCCGGTCGAACAGCACACCGATGGAGTCGAGCCAATCGACCACAAACGGGCCGTCCTCCACCATGGTCTTGAGCAGCTCCGGGTCGTTTTTATAGTGGCCGCCATACATGGCATCAACAAAGTGCTGGACCGGAGAATCGCCCTCCTTGACCGCCACCTGAATGCCGCCCTCGGCCATGACCGTGTTGGAGTCTCCCAGCCGCAGCTTGGTGGCGATCATCACCGACACCCCGGCCTTGATGGCGCTGAGTGCGGCGGTGCTGCCGCTGCCGCCGCCCCCCAGTACCAGCACGTCGACCTCGTGATCCACCTTGGTCAGCTTGGCAGGACGGTCGATCAGCGGACTTTTGCCCTCCAGCAGCACCGCCAGCTCATGCACGGTGGATTCACCGGCGTTGGGGCCGAACTCAATAGGGCGATAGGCCTCCTGCCGATAGTCAGGATGGAAGCCCTTTAACAGCCCCTCCTTGTCACTCTCTGAAATCAGCGGGACAGCTTCGGCGATGCGTCCGGCGCGGGTCGCTTCCAGCACGCCGGAATATTGCTCAAGCAGTGGATCCATAGATCAATTTCCTGATGGGCCCCGCTGTACGGGGCTGGCGTTTAACGCCGGGACTTGCAGAATTCCTTGAGACCGGCCTCGTCGAGGGAGGCGATATGCGCCCACTCGTCGTCCCAGTCGCCATTGTTGATATGCTCGATCTGCTTGTCGAGCCGCTCATGTTTGGTGGCGTAAAACACGCTCCAGTTACGACGGGCGTACAGGGCGATCAGGTTGGGGGCCATCTCGGCGATACAGCGCGACACGCACAGCCCGCACATGACGCAGGACAGGGCCTTGTCTGCGGCGGCGGCAAAGTCGCCCTTGACCGCATCCTTGACCGCCCCCTTGATGTCGATCTCCTGCGGGCAGACCTTGTTACAGGCGTTGCAGTTGCGGCAGTTGAGCGCCTCAGGGAAGTATTTGAACAACTCCTCTTTGGGGTGCTCGATCTCCTCCACCTTGTAGTTGGTCTTGGCTGCTGGATAGAACGGCGTCATGAAGAAGCTCATGCCGTCTTCAATCGGCATCTGGCAGCCTAAGCCCACCTTCAACGAAAAATCGTCTTTGGTGCGATAGACCGTGGCACAAGCCCCGCAGACCCCCCCCATGCAACCAACCCCGCGAATGATCTCGTGGCCGGTGTACCACATGGTGTTGATGACCGTCATGCCATCGGGGACCTGATACCGTTTGCCCATGATCTCGACGGTAACCAGTTCAGGTTCGGTAGCACCAGACATGCGCGCATCGCCTCACAAAAAGGAAAAACAGTGACAAAAAAAGATTGTCGGGTAAA
>JALWRU010000193.1 GCA_026994095.1 Nitrospira sp.
GCGGGCGGTGTGGCCCTCGACCGGTTTGGTGAGGCCGGTGCCGAACAGGGCATCGACCACTATGTCGGCCTGTTTAAGCGCAGTGGTCAAACGTCGGGCAGCCAGGTCGCCCTCCGGGTGGATGGTGCCACCCAACCCTTGAAAGGCCAGCAGGTTGGCGCGGGCGTCCCCCTTGATGCGGGCCGGGTCGCCTGCCAGAAAGACCGTCACCTGCGCCCCGGCCCCCAGCAGATGTCGGGCGATGACGAACCCGTCCCCCCCATTGTTGCCCTTGCCGCACAGGACCACCACCGACCTGCCCTCCGGGGTCTGGTCGGCGAATAGCGGCATCATGGCCCGCACGGTGAGGCTGCCCGCCTGCTCCATCAGGATCAGGCCCGGCACCCCCAGGGTGCGGATGGTGTGCCGGTCCAGGGTCTGCATCTCGGCGGCGGTGAGCAGGTAGGTGGCCACGGGTTAGCCTTTGCCCTCCAGCACCACCTGTGCCGCCGACCAACTGGTGTCGTGGGTGATGGAGGCGTGAATGGAGGTCACCCCCATCTGCTCGGCCCATTGCCGGGCCTTGCCCTCCAGACGAATGACCGGCTTGCCACGCTGATCGTGGCCCACCTCAATATCGCGCCAGCCGATCCCCCCGGAGAAGCCGGTGCCGAGCGCCTTGACCAGCGACTCCTTGATGGCCCACATGCCGCCGTAGTGCAACGCCGCGTGGGGCTTATTGCTGGCGTAGGCCTGTTCGCGATCGGTGAAGATGCGTCGCTCAAAGCGCTGGCCGTGTTTCTCCAGCGCCGCTTCAATGCGCTCCCGCTGCACCAGATCAAGACCGATACCGAGGATCATGCGGGTATGCCGGGAGGGGTGTGGACCAGCGCCGCCATTTCGCGCACTGCCCGCTCCATGCCCACCATCACCGCACGAGAGACAATGGCGTGACCGATGCTAAACCCGCTGATCTGGGGGATGGCGTTGACCGACTGTACATTATGATAGTTAAGACCGTGGCCTGCGGTGACTGTCAGCCCCAGTCCGCTGGCCAGCAGCGCCCCGGCGGTGAGCGCCTGCAACTCCTGCTGTTGGGCCTCCCCACGGGCGTTGGCGTAGGTGCCGGTATGCAGTTCTACAATATCGGCCCCGGCATCCCGGCTGGCCTTGATCTGCTCCGGGATCGGGTCGATAAACAGCGACACCTTAATGCCCGCATTGTGGATGCGCTGAATCTGCTTGCTGAGGCTCTCCTGCTGGGACAATACATCCAGCCCGCCCTCGGTGGTCAGTTCCTGCCGTTTTTCCGGCACCAGCATGGCCACCTGCGGCTGAATCTCCTCCGCAATGGCGACCATCTCATCGGTGGCGGCCATCTCCAGGTCCAGATGGGTTTGCAGCAGTTCACCTACCAGCCGCACATCCCGGTCCTGTATATGGCGGCGGTCTTCGCGCAGGTGCATGACAATAAAGTCGGCTCCGGCGCGCTCACACAGGGTGGCGGCGATGACCGGGTCCGGCTCGGTACCCCCACGGGCCTGCCGTACGGTGGCGACGTGATCGACATTGATGCCCAACCTGGCCATATCAGAATGCTCTCTACTGTGGTAAACGGTTCAGATGCGTACTGCCACGCACCGCACACATAGTATGGCAAAGGGCGGGGGGTGCAGCAACGATACCGGGTGGCACCGGCGCTGGGGCGATTGTCTTCCGGCCTGCTGGTCGGGCTATACTGAGGCGGTTCAATACAACTGAGCGACGGGGCGGCGTCTGGTGTGTGCCAACGGGTGGGGGCTGGCCTCGAGGGGAGATCGACCATGGGCGGAATGAATTGGCGATGGCTGGTGGGGCTGGGATTGGCCGTAATGGTGCTGTCCGGCTGTGCCAAGCCGCCGCATACGGTGGTGTTGACCCAATTTAACGGTCAGCAAGGGGCCTTGCAGTTTCTCATCCAGCCAGACGATGCCAAGGTGTTTGTGGATGCCGTCTACAAGGGCCGGGTGCGGGATTTTCAAGGGCCAAAGGCGCTGATATTACCCCGTGGGCTGCATGCGCTGGAGGTGAGCAAGCGCGGCTATGACACCTTCTTTCGACAGGTGCAGATCAGCCACGGTTTGCTGGAGATTATGGTGCTGACCCTGCAACCGTCCAAAGGGTAGGGTCGGTCGTCAGGCGGCCTGGGAAAATTCCTTGAGGCGCGCCAGCAGGGCCTTGGGCTCAAACGGCTTGTAGATCACTTCATCCGGGTCGGCAAAGTCGTTGAAAAGCTGCTCCCGCTCCGGGTCCTGATCCAGCTTGCGGGCGGTCAGCAACACTACTTTGGTAGAGGTTGGTACCAGCCCTGCGGCCTGGGCCTCGTGGATGTGGCGCGATACCCGGTAGCCATTCTCCTTGGGCATCATGACATCCAGCAGCACCAGATCCGGACAGAATACCTGGGTCGCCCCCAGCGCCTCATGGCCGTTGCTGGCATAGGCCACCTCATAGCCCGCGTCAGTCAGCAGGTACCCCACCGATTCACGCAGATCCGGCTCGTCGTCCACGATCAGGATTTTGTAGGCCATCAGTTACGCTCCCGTTACTTGCATACATGGTTCGCACCGCGCCTGCGCGGTACGACGGTTAATCGGTCTGTACTGCGGTCGCCCCATCGGGCGGACCGTTTTGAGGCCGGTCAGACAGTGGTGTCAGGGTGGCCCGTGCCCTCCCCAGCACCTGTTCAAACGGCTCCTCCGCAGCCGCAAGTGTCCACCCGCCTCGTATCGGTAAATAATCACCAAAACTGCACGTTAACGACTGTTGCACCCGTGCCAGCGCGGCACGGGCCGCGTCGGAACCTCCGGCCACCACCCCCACCAATCGTTGATCTCCCGCCCGACTGAACAGCGGTGCCGGGTGGTCGGTGTGGGCCGGGTCGCCGTCGCCAAAGGCATCACCGAAGCCGTCCAGTGACGGGTCCCGTTCTGGTCCGGCCGGTTGATGCAGGGCCGGGTCGTTATGAAGGATGGCGCGCAGCAGTTCGCTGTCTCCCTCAACCAGCAGCAGGCAGGGCAAGGCCTGGCGGTTGTTGAGCCAGGTCAGCCGTTCTGCCACCGCCAGCAAAGGGGCGCTGGCCTGATCCAGCCGGGGCAGACGAATGATGGCGCTTAGCCCCTCGCCCACCGCTCCGCTGGCAGGCGCTTCGGCCCAGCAGATGCCGCCGTGTACTGCCGCCACACGGGCGCACAGGGCCAGGTCGAGGCCGGCACCGGGAGTCTCGCCGACGACCCCTTCCCGACCGGCACCAAAGCCGCTGAACAGGGCCTCGCATACCGCCTCGTCCGGGGTGGGGCCGCAGTCACTCACGCGTATCTCCACCCAGCCGTCCGGTCGGGTGGGCAGGCGCGGCTCCTGCGGACAGCTACGGCCCGGCCCATCCGGGGGGGCGACCTGCCACCGGGCTTGATGGACGATGGCAATCGCTACCGCGCTCTGCTCTGGCGCGCGGCGGATGGCGTGGGCCACCAGCGTGCGTAGCATCACCGCCATGCGGGCCGGGTCGCCCCACAGGGCAGGCAGTGGGCCGGTGGGCGCAGACAGCCGTATACCCTGTGCCTCCGCCTCGGCGCGGCTGTCGTTCAGCACCGTATGCAGGCAGTGGTGCAGGTCCAGCGGCTCGGTATCCAGCACCGCATGACCGGTATCCAGTTTGGTGAACTCCAGCAGGTCTTCTGCCAGCACCGATAGCCGCCTGAGGTTGCGGTCGGCCATGGCCAGCATGCGTTGGTGGCGCTCGGAGCCGTCCCCCTCACCCACCAGATGAATGGCGTTGGTCAGGGCGGTTAACGGGGTGCGAATCTCATGGGCCGCCAGCGCAATAAAGCGGGCCTTGGCCCGGTCCAGCCGCTCCAGCTCCCGGTTGGCCTGGGCCAGCGCGCGGGCATGACGTGACAGGTCGTCCCGTTGACGGGCGATCTCGCTCTGGTCGGTATGTCGCCCGGTGATCTCCTCCAGCACCTCCAGCACCAATGGCGGGGCGGCGTGGGGGCCGTTCTCAAGCGGTGTGTGGCTTCGTAAAAAGAGCCGCCCGGAGATGGGGTCGGTGACCTGCTCCATATCCAGTTCGGCGGTAGCGGTGACTGCATCGGTGGCAAACGGCAGCCGCTGATGAGCCGGGTTGCGATAGCTGAACCGACCGTCCGGCTCGCGCAGGGCGACCGCCAACGGCAGGGCATTCAAGGCGTCCACCGGGTAGCGTGTGGGCAGACGGAGGGAGCGGTAGTGGTCCAGTTGGCTGGCCAGTTCAGTGCTACCGGTAGTTAATTCGCCCATGCAGAGCACATCGACCGCGCCCAGTCGCATACAGTGGGCCACCACCGAGGGCCGGTCGCCGGTGTACAGCACTACCGGTCGGACGGGATCGGCAGCCACCCGCGTGGCCAATTCGGTCAACCCGCTACGGTCGTCAATGACCAGTAGTAGCGGCGGGCCGTCAGGAGTGGGCTGTCCCGCCTCCAGTTCGGTCCACTGGATGGCCTCATCCAGTAATTGCCGATGGCCCAATGTGAGTCGCTCGGCACCGCAGATCTGCCACCCATCCGGGCGGGCAACTCGACCGTGAACAGGGCCGGAATGAGGGTGCAAAGGTGGTGGGGCAGACGCCATGTCCCACTTATCGGTAGAATAGCCGGTTCGGATAACCCGCCCATGTCGGTGCGGATTGTCTGAATCGTGATCACTATTTAAGTTCAAACCGGTACGGAATAAAAACCATGGGGCGTGTGCGTGTGGGCGGTCAATTGGGTACGGGGCTGCCTCATTCAGTCACGCCGGAGCAGGTCAAGGCCGACGGCTGGGCCAAGCAATTTGGCCGGGATGCACCGCTGGTGCTGGAGATCGGCTACGGCAACGGGGTGACCCTTGCCGCCATGGCCAAGGCCCGTCCGGAGGTCAACTTTGTCGGCATTGAATTGTACGGCGAAGGCATGCGCAAGCTATCCAAACGGCTGGTGCGGGAGCAGATTAACAACCTGATTCTGGTCAAAGGAGAGGCGCTGGCCCTGCTGACCGAACTGTTCGATACCGCCTCGTTAAGTGAAGTGCATGTAAACTGTCCCGACCCGTGGCCCAAAAAGCGGCACCACAAACGACGCCTGATCGGCCCCCCTTTTGCGGTGGTGCTGCACGACCGGTTAGCCCCACAGGGAAGCCTGCATCTGGCCACCGATCACGACTGTTATGCCTACCAGATGCGCACTGTGATGGAGGCCCATCCGGGGTTTTTAAACCGGGCCGGGTGTCACCGTTTTTTATACCACCTGCCCGGTCGTATGAAGACCAAATACGAGTTGAAATTTGCTGCGCTGGGTGCCCGTATTCGTTACCTGATCTATGACCGTGCCGGGGGTAGTACTGGTGGGTAAAGAGACTGCACTGAGCCCGGAGTCGGCCCGATTGACCGGGCAGATACGACAGGTGATTGCCGCTGAAGGGCCGATCCCGTTTGAGCGTTTTATGGCGCTGGCCCTCTATACACCAGACATCGGCTACTACACCGGGAGTCGCAACAAAATTGGTCAGGAGGGCGATTTTTTTACCAGCCTTGACCTGCATCCGGCCTTTGGCCAACTGGTGGCTGCGCAGATCATAGAGATGAGCGAAGCCCTGCCGGACGGCCCCTATACGGTGGTTGAAATGGGTGCCGGCAAGGGGCTGCTGGCGTTCGATATATTGCGCACCATTCAGGCCGCCAGGCCGGAGCTGTTTGCCCGTTTACGCTACCGGATTGTGGATGTATCACCGCACCTGATTGGCCGTCAAAAAGAGCAGCTTGACCGGTTCGACTGTGTCGATTGGGTGGCCGATCTGGACGCGCTTGAGCCGCTGAACGGACTGTTTTTATCCAACGAACTGGTGGACTCCTTTCCCCATCATCAGGTGGTAATGACTGAACAGGGCCTCAAGGAGGTCTATGTGGATGTGCTGGAGGATGGATTTAGGGAGTTGCTAAAGCCGCTGTCAACCCCGCGCCTGAGCGCCTATCTGAAGGGGGTGGGTGCAACCTTGAAGGCACCCTATCGTACCGAGGTCAATCTGGCGGCAATAAACTGGATGAAGCAGGTGGCAAAAACCCTCATACGGGGGCATGTATTGACCATCGATTACGGTTACCCGGCGGCGCTCTATTATCGACCGGAACGACGTACCGGAACCTTTTTGTGTTACCACCAGCACCAGTTAAGTGAAAACCCCTACATGCGTATCGGCCTGCAGGACATGACCGCCCATGTGGACTTTTCAGGGCTGGCGCGGGCAGGCAAAAAAGCAGGCCTTTCGGTCATGGGGTTTACCGACCAGTCTCATTTTCTGGTAGGGCTGGGAATTACCCATATTATGGAGCGGGTACTGCAACGGGACGGAGGCGACCCGGCCAATTCCGACGAATTTAAGACCTTGCGCAAACTGATGGACCCGGACGCCATGGGCAAGACTTTTAAGGTACTGGTGCAGGGTAAAGGTGTGCCCCATTCACAGCCCCTGTCCGGGCTGCGGGTAGCGGCATATTCGGTCCAGAATCTGGATGATCGCCCCGACCCTTCATCGCCTTGATTCGGCCAGTTTGCTATTATAATTTGTGACGGTTTTC
>JALWRU010000194.1 GCA_026994095.1 Nitrospira sp.
CAACAGCGCGGTAGAGGACACCAACCAGTTCTTTATCCGTCGGGCACGACTGACCATGGATGCGCGCTTGAGCCCCTGGGCCAGCGCCCGCTTTCAGCCCGAGTGGGGTGGCGGCAAGTTCGAGGCCAAGGACGTCTATGTCAAATTGACCCCGCCCAGCCTGTCCGGCTTTGCGGTGGTGTTTGGTAACCAGTATGTGGGCTTCTCCCGCGAGGCGGTCAGCTCCTCCAACAACCTGCACTTTGTTGAGCGTACCGTAACCTCCCAGTTTGCACCATTCCGCAACATGGGTTTGACCGTGCACCAGCGCCTCATGGACGACATGCTCAAGCTGGAGGCCGGCATTTTTAATGGCTCGGTCAGAAAAGGAGCCTTCAAAACCGCTACCCAGTTCGCCAAAAACCAGATGTATCACATCGATGCGGGCGGTTTTGGCGGCAGTGTGGGCCAGCCGGACGACTTCATGTACACCGCCCGTGTGGACTTCTCGCCGTCGGGCAAGTTCAAGTGGACCCAGGGTGACCTGCCCGGCAGCGGCCACGGCTTTGAAGTCGGTTTGGCGGCCTACACCCAGCGCTTTGGCGACCGCTTTGCTGCCAACGCCAATCTGGTATCAGGTGGTTCCGCCAACGGCCTGAGCGAGACTCAGGGCTACAACCTGGACGGTGCCTTCCGCGGTGCCGGTCTGTCGGTGGAGTTTGAGGCCATCCTGCGGGAGCTGAAGTTCTCCGGTCCGGCGGCCCCGTCAGGCAATGACACGGCCAACCAATTGGCGCTGGCCTTACAGGCTGGCTACATGGTGGTACCGGGCAAGATCGAACTGGCGGCGCGGTATGAGAACATCGATTTTGATGCGGGCAATATCTACACCGGTCCCAACGGTGAAGATCTGTTAAACGCCACCACCATCGGGGTGAACTACTACGCCAACGGCCACCACACCAAAGTGCAGGCCAACTACGTCATCAACGACCTGAACATGCCGGGGGCCACCGCCGAGCCGGATAGCAACCAGTTCCTGATTCAGGTGTCGCACTACTTCTAGGCGCACTCAACCCAAGTGTCCGGCCCGGAATTTGTCCGGGCCGGACCCGGTGACCCTCCCAGGGGGGTGGGCACTGACAATCAACCAGAATGGAGTCATCAATGAAGATTCGATGGGGCATCACCACACTGGTAGCAGCACTGCTACTGGCCACTACCGCACAGGCGGGCACCACCATTACCGGAGCGGGCGCAACCTTCCCCCACCCGGTATACGGCAAGTGGGCCCACAGCTACCACAAGCAGTCCGGGGTCAAACTCAACTACCAGGCCATCGGCTCCGGTGGCGGGGTCAAGCAGATCAAGGCCCGTACGGTGGATTTTGGTGCTTCGGACGCCCCGTTAACCGCGCCCCAGTTAAAAAAAGCCGGGTTGATCCAGTTTCCTATGGTGATGGGTGGTGTGGTACCGGTCATTCACATTAAAGGGATTGCAACGGGTCAGCTACGGCTGGACGGCCCCACCCTGGCCGACATCTATCTGGGCAAAATCACCCGCTGGAACGACGCCCGGATCAGCTCCCAGAACCCGGACCTGACGCTGCCGGACAAAGACATCTCGGTGGTCCACCGGGCGGATGGATCGGGCACCAGCTGGATCTTTACCAACTACCTGTCCAAGGTCAGTGACGCCTGGAAGAACGGCGTCGGCAACGCCAAGAGTGTGTCCTGGCCGGTGGGTATCGGCGGTAAGGGCAATGCCGGTGTGGCCGCATTTGTAAGCAAATTGAACGGTTCCATCGGTTATGTAGAGTATGCCTACGCCCTGCAAAACAAGATGAACGCAGTGCGGCTCAAGAACCGGGACGGTCATTATGTCGCCCCCACCTCCGCCAGCTTTCAGGCGGCGGCTGCCGGGGCCGACTGGGCCGCGTCACCCAGCTACAACGTGGTGTTGACCCATCAGCCGGGAGCCGAGTCCTGGCCCATTACCGGGGCCTCGTTCATCCTGATGCACAAAAAACAACGGCGGCCAGAGCAGGCCCTGGCGGTGTTGATGTTTTTTGACTGGGCCTACAAAAACGGTGCCCAGTCGGCCTTACAACTGGACTATGTGCCCATGCCCGACAGCGTAGCCACGCTGGTGCGAGCCACCTGGGCCAACCAACTCAGCAGCACCAAAGGGGCTGCGATCTGGCCCGGCCAGTAGGGCGCTGTATTCCGTGTATTCCCGGTTACACATGATGGACGGCCCAAAGGCGGCAAACACCGCCTTTGGGCCGTGCTGCATCTTGCTCTGGCGGTTCTGCTGATGGCTGAACAACGTTCACTGCGGGCCTGGGGCGATCCGCTCTTTCGCGGGCTGACCCGTACCTTCGCCGTCGGCATTTTGCTGCTGCTGGGTACCATGTTCTTCATGCTGTGGCAGGAGTCCGCCGCCTCCATCGACAAGTTCGGCTGGCACTTTTTAACCAGCGCCAGCTGGAACCCGGTGCTGGAGGACTACGGCGCGCTGGTGGCCATTACCGGCACCCTGGTCAGCACCGCTATCGCACTGGTAGTGGCCGTGCCGATCAGCCTGGGCATCGCCCTGTTCCTGGCCGAAATCGCCCCCAAGGCCCTGCGCACTCCGCTGGGAGTCGCCATTGAGCTGCTGGCGGCCATTCCCAGCATTGTGTACGGCATGTGGGGGCTGTTTGTGCTGGCGCCGTTGATGAGCGACTACGTGCAGCCGCTACTCAGCAGCACACTGGGGTTTTTGCCCTTCTTCTCCGGGCCGGAGATGGGCATCGGTATGCTCACCGCAGGGCTGGTGCTGGCGCTGATGATCGTGCCGTTTATCGCCTCGGTCACCCGTGACGTGTTTTTGATGGTCCCCACCACCCTCAAGGAGTCGGCCTACGGCCTCGGCTGCACCACCTGGGAGGTGGTCAAGGACATCATGATCCCCTACGGTCGCAAGGGCATCTTCGGGGCAGTCTTTCTGGGGCTGGGAAGGGCCCTGGGAGAGACCATGGCCATCACCTTTGTGATCGGCAATGCCCACCGCCTGTCCTGGTCGCTGTTTGCACCGGGCAACTCCATCGCCTCAACCCTGGCCAATGAGTTCACCGAGGCCGACAGCGAGCTCTATACCTCGGCCTTGATTGAACTTGGGCTGCTGCTGTTTGTCATCACCTTTGTCATCATCGGGCTGGCCCAGTGGTGGATGCGACGCATGGCCGCACCGGGAGGCCACTGACATGGTCACACCTTCATTGTTGGCAGGCCGCAGGGCCCGCAACCGGCTGGTGATCGGCCTGTCGGTCATGGCTGCCGGACTGGGGCTGGTGATGCTGGTGTGGATTTTAGGTGATGTGGCCCTGCGCGGCCTGTCGGCCATCAACTGGGACTTTTTTACCAAGCTGCCCGCCCCTCCCGGCGAAGAGGGTGGCGGGCTGGCCAACGCCATTGTCGGCACCCTGATATTAACGGCGGTGGCGGCACTGGTGGCCATCCCCTTTGGGGTCATGGCAGGCACCTATCTGGCGGAATTTGGCAACTCCAGACTGGGCACTGCGGTGCGGTTTGTCTCTGACCTGCTGGTATCGGCCCCCTCCATTGTGGTGGGCATGTTCGTCTACCTGATTCTGGTGGCCCCCACCGGCAACTTTTCCGGCTGGGCCGGGGCCACAGCGCTGGCCATCATCATGGTGCCGGTGGTAACCCGCACCACCGAAGAGATGCTGCGCCTGATCCCCTCCGAGATGCGCGAGGCCGCACTGGCGCTGGGGGCGCCCTACTGGAAGATGGTCGCCAGTGTGCTCTACCGGGCGGCGGCCACCGGCATGATGACCGGCATCATGCTGGCGGTGGCTCGGGTATCTGGTGAGACGGCTCCACTACTGTTCACCACGCTCAACAGCCCCTACTGGATGGAGGGCATGAACGAGCCGGTCGCCAACCTGACGGTGACCCTGTTTAACTACGCCATGTCGCCCTACGACGACTGGCAGACCATGGCCTGGGGCGCGGCCTTTTTGATTACCGCATCGATCCTGATAATGACCATTACCTCCCGGCTGCTGCTGATGAAGCGAACCAAATCATGACTGAACCCGCTACCCGGACCCCCCGCCTGTACGCCAAACCCCGGCTGGACGCTCCCACTGCCAACGAAGGCACGGCGCTGGTAGATGACGCCAAGATTCAGGTGCGCGGGCTCAACTTTTTTTACGACGAGCATCAGGCTCTGACCGACAATACCCTCGATATTGCGCGGGGCAAGGTGACCGCCTTTATCGGCCCGTCCGGCTGCGGCAAATCGACCCACATCCGTGCCTATAACCGCATGTACGAGCTGTATCAGGGCCAGCGGGCAGAGGGTGAGATCCTGCTGGATGGGGTCAACATCGTCGGCCCCGGCGTGTCAGCCCTGGACCTGCGCCACCGCATCGGCATGATCTTCCAGAAACCGACCCCGTTTCCCATGAGTGTGTTCGACAACGTAGCCTACGGCCTGCGCCTGCGCAGCAACCTGCCGCGCACCGAACTGGCCGACCGGGTAGAGGAAGCCTTAAAAGGTGGTGCCCTGTGGGAGCAGGTCAAGGACTCGTTGCACCAGCAGGGCACGGCCCTGTCCGGCGGCCAGCAACAGCGCCTCTGTATCGCCCGCGCCATTGCGGTAGAGCCGGAGGTGATCCTTATGGACGAGCCGTGTTCGGCCCTGGACCCCATCGCCACCGGCAAGATTGAAGAGCTGATCGAAGGCTTCAAAGGCCGCTTTACCATTGTGATTGTGACCCACAATATGCAGCAGGCCGCGCGGGTCTCCGACTACACCGCATTCTTCTACATGGGAAAGCTGGTAGAGTTTGGCGATACCGAATCCATTTTCACCATGCCCAAAGAGGGCCAGACCGAGGCCTACATTACCGGCCGTTTCGGATAGGATCAGTTTCATGCCCCAGGCACACATCGCAAGCCGTTTTGACGAAGAGCTGTCGGAGATCAAGAACCGGGTACTGGCCTTGGGAGGGCTGGTAGAGAAGGCCATCGCCAATGCCATGATTGCCCTGCTGGAGAACGACACCGAGCTGGCCCGAAAGACCATTGAGCGCGACAAGGCCATCAACGCCCTGGAGGTCCAGTGTGACGACCTGACCCGGCGTATTCTGGTATTACGCCAGCCCGCCGCCAGCGACCTGCGGTTTATCATCAGCGCGGTCAAGGTGGTAACCGATCTGGAGCGCATGGGCGACCTGTCGGCGGGGATCTGTGAAGGGGTACTGGAGCTGGCTGCCATGCCGTCGCGCCCCAAGGCAAACCTGAAAGGCATCTCGGAGCTGGTGCAGGCGCAGGTGGCGCGGGCCTTGAACGCGCTGGCTCAGGGCGATATCGATATGGCCATGGAGGTCATCGAAAAAGATGTGGCCATCGACGAGTTATATCGTGGCAGCTACCGGGAGATGCTTACCCACATGATGGAGAGCCCACCCCAGATCAGTGCCTACATCATCCTGTCGAACGTGGCCAAAAACCTGGAGCGTATCGGCGATCACGCCACCAATATTTGTGAGATGGTCATCTACACTATTCGTGGTCACGATATCCGCCATGTGGACCATGACGCCGCCGGAGCGTTGCTACGCGGCGAAGAGTAGGCGGCAGGTTTGTGGAGCGGTCAGTCGCTGGTAGGTTCAACAAACGCCATGGCGATACCATTTTCGGTGATGCGAATCACCCGCATGGTCACCACTGGCCGGGGAGGAGCGTCCTCCTCATCTGACAATATCCGCGCCGTGAGCAGGTCACCGATACCGGGCATGGGGGTAAAGCGCACACCGACCAGCACCCCGCCATCACTCAGGTTAAGGGTAGTGCCCACTGCCTTGTCACCGTCAGGGCCGGTCACTTCCAGTGTCAACGCCACCTCAAAACGGCCATACTCGCGCCGCTCTACCGACATGACGCCAGAAGTCTGGTCCTGCAATTGATCGTCGCCGTATCCCATGATCGCCTTCTGTCACCCCATCTGGTGCGCTATCCATCCTGCTGATCGCCCCCATCAGGCAGCAATCGGAGTCCTATCGGCATGTACTTATATCGGCTAAAATCCTGCCTGTTTCTGGCCTGTGGTGTGGCCCCGGCCATGCTGTTGCTCGGCCTGACACTCCCCCCGGCACAGGCAGCGGACCGGGCGCGGGCGCTGGGCATCCCCTTTGCCGGCACCCCCGGCCCGCTCAACGCCATCACCGACGTAGACGGCGTCACTGTGGGGCAGACCACCATCGTCAGCGGGGGCACCTCCGCTCACGCCGCCCGCACCGGCGTAACTGTGGTCTTTCCACGGGGGAACCAGACCGATCAACCGGTCCCTGCCGGATGGTACCGGCTCAACGGCAACGGCGAGATGACCGGCACCAGCTGGATTACCGAAACCGGTCTGCTGGAAGGGCCGGTGGTGCTCACCAACACCCATAGCGTGGGGGTGGCCCACGATGCGGTCATTGCCTGGGGGCAGCAGCACTTCGCCGGTACCGATACCTACAGCCTGCCGGTGGTGGCCGAAACCTGGGACGGGTTTTTGAACGA
>JALWRU010000195.1 GCA_026994095.1 Nitrospira sp.
GAGCAGGACCACCCCACCACCGGCACACACCCCACAATCGGCGAGCGCCGTATCCGCTGGCGTGAGCAAACGGCAGGCCACTTCGGTACCCGTGCTACCGCCCACCACCGCCATCACCGCCCACAAGCGGCGTACCCACGACCGGATTGATCTGTGCCGCCCGGTGCAACTGCACACGGTAAACCACGGCAACCTGGTCTGCACCGCCCGCAACGTGAGCGTGGGTGGCATCTATCTACAGGAAGATACCCCCCTGTCATTGGGTGAAGAGTGTTTGATTCACCTGACCCTGCCCGGCGGCAGCGGCCCCATGGCGCTGACGTTAATGGGGCAAGTGGTGCGGCGAGACGCATCCGGTATCGGCGTCGCCTTCAACGAGCAAAACGAACTGCAACGCCTGGCCGTCCTCATCGAAGCCAAGCACGCACGGCGTGCAACGGTAAGGGCAGTGGACTAGGGACGGATAGGCAAACGGGCAGCCATGCTGCGCAGGCACGGCCTGCAACGGTAAGGGCAGCGGGCTGGGGATACGGTGGGCAGACGGGCCACCATGCTGCACGGGGCCGGGGATGACTATTCCTAAAAAACCAGAAGAGGCCAGCCAACCGGCCTCGCCCACCCAGAAAACCAACCAACGTAGGCGTTCGATTTTGGTTTGTGGGTGTTCTCGCAGGCGAGGTGAAACCGGAGGCGTAGCTGCGCTACGTTGAGGATTTCGCCGATCCGGAGAGGTTGCTCACAAGCCAAAAGCGGACGCCGGTAGATGGCCACGAGGCCAAAAGCGGACGCCGGCGCTAACTCCTGAAGGTGGCGTGGCCTCCGAATTTCACCCCACTAAACGACGCATCCGTGCCAAACCGCGTGCCCCGAAAATCCGCACTGTCGGCAAACTCGGTGGCCTCAAATGCGGCCCCCTTGTCAAACACCGCCTTGCAGAAATCGGCGCGACCCGTGAAGGCTGCCGCTTCAAAGTCGGCATCGGCGGTAAAAATGGCCGACTCAAACTCGGCTCCACCACCGTAGCGGGCCGAGGCAAAATCGGCAGTATCACCAAAACGGGCCGAGCTAAATCCTGCCAACCCTCTGAAGTCGGTGGAGACGAACAAGGCCTCCCCGTCAAAGTCGGCCCGATGAAACTGGACCTCCTGCCGAAAACTTGCCCAGGAGAATTTGGCCTGCCCCCGAAATACCGCCGAACGGAACCGGGCAGTGCCTAAAAAATGTGCCCCAACGAATACCACCGGGCCAGGAAATACCGCCCGCTTGAACTCGATGTCACCCACTTTCAGTTCGGGTAATACAAAGGTGAGCGGACCGTCAGCCTCGTCCCGACCTGAAACTTCGTCGCACCATTCATCCAGCAACGCCTGTAACTGGGCCGCCTGCATGGCACCACGGCGGTCAATTTCCCATTCGGGCCGATCTTTGGGAATCTGGTCGACCGGGCCGTGGAAGATGCAGTAGTACTCACTGCGTTCGGCGTTACCAAAGTCGCCCACGTCGGCCACCCAACAGGAGTCGGTACCGTCACAGCGGAAACCGGTACGATCGGTATAGCGGGCAAATTCAGGGTGGGGTGATTGACAGCGGGACATGGCTACTCCTTATATTTCAAGCCAGTAACCTCATGGTATCCGAAGGCCTTGTGCCACACGCTAACTTTTTTATAAAAAAAGGGAACCAATCCGGTAAATCTGTCGTCTAATAAGTGTGCCCGGTCGCGGGTGGAGATCCCAGGGCGCTTTTCCCGGCTCCCTGTGCCACTGTGGGATCTCTCCCCTCCCCGCGACCGGGCACCCCTTCTGCCGGGCAACGCAGATGGGGCGGCCCTACTCCTCCCCCACATTACGAACTTTTGACGGACCCGTACATCAATGGATGCTGCGCTGCTGATTTTTGGTGCATGCGCAGTATTTGTGCGGGTTCTCCTGACGATACTGGAGACCTTTATGAACGCTTTTATCTGGGTACGCCGCATGGCGATTCTGGCTGCACTGGTACTGCCATTGATCCCCCTCTCCAGTGAGGCGGCGGGTACCAACCAACACCTGAGCGCGCTGGATACGTGGAACGGTGTTGGCGGCGGATCACCCGGTGCAATGTCACTGGAGCATGACGCTGACCCCATGTCCCGTTTTGTGGCCGGACGACGGTACCTGATTGGTGCTGCCGGCAGCGGGCAGGACAAACTGGCCGAAAAAGGGCTGGCGCTGATCGCCTCTGCCGCCCGTGACGGTTTTGCCCCGGCGGCCCGCTTTGCCGGCTCCCTCTATCTGGAGGGCATGCTGGTCCCCCGTGACCTGCCTCGCGGGGTCGGTCTGCTGACCATGGCGGCGGATGCCGGTGACCCGGAATCCCAACGAGAGCTGGGCGATCTGCTGGCCGACGGCGAGGCACAGATTCGAGATCTGGGCAAGGCCGTACATTGGTACCGCACGGTGCTCAACAACCCGGCTGCCGACCCCAGCCGCGACCGCCTGTTTGAGGTGCAGATGCGGTTGGCCACCCTGCTGGCCGAGGGCCTGGGTACCCCGGCTGATCCGGATGCTGCCCTGACCCTGTGGCAACAGGCTGCCACCGATAGCAACTACCCGCCTGCATGGCACGCGCTGGGTGATGCCCACGCCAGCGGGCTGGCGGGCAAGGTCGATACCAAGGCGGCCATGAAGGCCTACCACAAGGCCCTGCACGCTTATAGCACCGGTGGATTGAAGTTTCAGATCGGTCGCCATACCGCCCTCAAGGAGAGCGAACGCATCGTCGAGCAGATGGTCTCCTTAGGGGCCAAAGGCAACACCCTCAAGAAGGCCCGCGCTCAACTGGCGCTGATGAATTAGTGACACATTAATCATGACGAATTGATGACAAATTAATCCGGTCGATCAACTTATTTGACAAAAACCTGAAGGGCAGGGAACTTATCCGCCCCTCCAGTCGTCTAACTCAATAAGCTCGGTCGTCGACAGCGATTCCACGGCACTTTTTCCCGGCTCCCTGTGCCTGCATGGAATCTCCCTACTGTCGACGGCCGGGCTTTTTTTTGCCTGTAACCTGTCCAGTGACAGGCCGCCGCCACTCCGTCTCAAGCCCGCCCGCCCATCTACCGATATAAAGGTGTTGGTTGCCCGTTGTGCGCAATCGGTGCGCCGTTCTGGTGACACCGGTTTAAGCTGCCGCAACCAGCGCCGCTCCTGACCGCCGGGTTGCAAGGGTTTGCTGGTATGAAGTTCACACACTGGATCGCCATGTTCTCGCTGTTGGCGGTGATGGGCGTCGCCCTGTTTGGCAAGGACGTAATGATGGAGCCGTTACACGCGGCCTTCAGCACCCCCAGTCTGGACAAGTTTGACCTGGGACTGCGCGGCAAAAACAGGCCAGACACCGACCGCTCACCCACATCGACCACGCCCCCGCGTACCGCACTGCTAAATGCTGACTCGGCCACGTCAGAGGAACTCAACAGGGCGGCGACTTCGCTGGGCACCCCAGCGCCCTCCCTATGGACGCCAGCAGCAGAGGACCGGGACAAGCTCATCAGGGAGCCGGATGCTTCCACCGTTCGGGCCGACACAACACCGCCTGCTGCCCCCACTACTCCCTTGGCAAAAAAACCGGCGGCCACCAATAGATCAGCCACCGCAGGCATCGCGACCCTGGTGGACGAAGGGCATCTGGTACCCGACCGCCGACTGCTGATGGCATTCCAGTCCCTCCACCAACTCGACAGCGGCAACCGCCAGCGGCTATCGGTCAATTTTGTCCCCAAGGACAGTGGCTGGCAGATCTGGCTGGGCAAACAAAAAATTGCCCGGTTGAGCGACCTGCCGCGCTTTGACCAGACCTTGTCGGTGCTGCGCAAACAGGCCACCCAGGTGGTCAAGCACCATTCCGACTGGGCCACCACCCCGGTGCGGGCTAAATCCATCGGCCACTTTGACCCGGCCCGCTTGACCCGTACGCTGGACCAGATCGACACCGCCTGGAATAAAGGCACCATCACCCCTGCCGACCTGACGGTGGCGGCCGACGCGCTGGTGCGGCTGACCTTTGTCACCGCCGATACCACCGACGGCAATAACCTGCTACCGGCACAAGCGCTGGCGGCACTGGCATTGGCACAGGTGGCCAGTGGCCAGCCGCTCTATCGCATTGAAAGCCAGTTGGCCGCGGCCATGGGCTATCCGGGTCACGCCCGCCAGATGGCGCGCAAGCTCCCCCCGGCTGACACCTGGCGGCTCTACATGGACCCCTATCGGGTGGGGCTGGAGACTGCTGCAGACAAGGCTAAAAAAACCTCTGACCGCCACTACCTGTGGCTGCGCGCCGCCGCCGAGCAACGGTGGGATCTGGACTGGAAAAATGAGCTGAACCGACGTTACAAAGGCCACTTGCCTGCTTCGGTAGCCGATCTGTTGTACCAGCACAGCCACCATTTGCCACCGCTGGCCGCCGCCCGGCTGGCACCGGAGGTGGTACTGTCGGCATTGGTGGCCAAAACACCCGCCATCCCCCTGTCTGACCCGGCCGGTAGTGACGCCTTTTCAAAGGCCCTGTCGGCCCAGATCAAGGGCGGCTCCAGCCCACTGCTGGACCGCTTTGAACGGCTCTTGAAAAAGGCGTCAACACCTCACCGGGGGCCGTTTTTAGACCGTTTGGTCTATACCAGCATGGCCCGCTCACGTATGCAGAGCGCGCTGTTTGCCTACGCCGACCAGTTGTTGACCCGCTTCCCGGCCGCCGAGGCGACCAGCCGCTTCGACAAACGGCTGGGACAAGGCCACAGCCCGGACCATCTGGCATGGCGTCGGTGGATGGGTGAAGCCGCTGCCGAACAACAGGGCAATGGCAATTATGCGGCCCGTCTGGCCACCCTGGAGAGCCTTGCTGCGGTGGGGCCAAACCCGTTGATGAAGACGCTGGAGGTGCCACTGGTCGGGCTGGATAAAGACCGGCGAGAGGCCACTCAAACAATGGTGACTCATCAATTGGATAGCCGCCCGGCCCATCGTCAGTTACTGGCGCAGATGGCGGCAGGACCGTTGGCCCAGCCGGCCCTGTCTGACACGCTATATAACAGTCTGGTCGATGGTCACCCCAACGGCGCACCGCTGGTACAGGCCGAGTTGGCCTACCGATCCGGTCGGGTGGGTGCCCTGTTGGCACTGGCCGAGCAGGACCGCGTGGCCGCCCATACCCGCGCCCGGATTTTGGCCCTGATCGACAACCCGGAGGCCCATTGGGGCCGCATGCGGGTGCAGTTTGAGCGCATGGTCAATGACGCTCCGGGCGACTGGCGCATCCGCCGTGCCTATATTGGCCAGCTCATGCGTATTGAAGATTTTGACGCCATTCACGGGCTGGCACAGGAGTGGCTCGACCGGGCCGGTATCGGAGCCGACTGGACCGAGCAGGCGGAGGCCCGTGCGGCCTTGGCACAGGCCCTGATCCACATGAACCAGCCGGGTCCGGCAGCGCGGGGACTCAGCCCCCACCTGAAGGACGAAGCCCTGCCGGTACTGGTGGCAGCCATCGACGCTCAACTGGCTATGGGAGCTTCGGAAAAGGCCCTTAAACTGGCACAAACACTGGCCCGTCGTTACCCGGCACAGATCGAGGCGGTGCTACCGCTGGTGATGGTACAGTGGCACATGGGCGACCTGCAACAGGCCGCCATCAGCCTGCGCAAGCTGCCCCGCCCGCTGGCCCCGGAACTGTGGCAACAGGTGGTCGGTGCCGCCTTCGCCAAGGCCTGGAAAGGCCAGCCGAAAAAGGCCAGAGATGCCATTCAGGCGCTCATCGACGCGGGCATCGACAACCGTCGTATCGACGCCCTCGCCAAAGGTGCTTCAAAGGCCCGCAAAGCCTGACTTGTGGGAATCGGCGCAAGCCGGGCAAATCGCCCCTGCAAATCCACCGGAATCAACCACAATGATTGGCCAGTTTTTGGTCAAGTTACGCCCTGCTACAGTCCGATAGGAACCCGTGGTATCACTTCTAGACGATAGAGCCTGCTGGTGAAATTTGGTCGTATCATAGCCTGTGTCGCTGCGATCCTGATCGGGGTCGAAGGCTTCATCATGTTGGCCATGTCCTGGTTTCCGCCAATTACCAATCTCTATTTGGCAGCAGTAGTGGACGCCACCCTGCTGGCGATTATCTGCGGGCCGCTGCTATTTCGTTGCGCCATTCGGCCTGCCCTGCAGACCTACCGCATGGAGGTGGGAATCCAGCAGGTACTCAATCAGGTACTGAAGATTTCCCACGAGGCAAGCCCGCTGGAAGAGCGGCTGCAAAACATCGTCAAGACCATGGTCGAGGTATCGTGGCTGAACATCGAGCCGAAGGGCTGCATCTTTATCTCGGACTCCAGCGGCGAACTGCACATGGCCGCCCACCACAATCTGGGCGAGGCCCTGTTAAGCGGTTGCCGACGGGTGGCACTGGGCCAATGCCTGTGTGGGCAGGCAGCGCAGGAGAAGGCCCCGGTGATCGCCCTGCATGTGGACTCACGTCACACCATCCGCCCCAAGGGCATCA
>JALWRU010000196.1 GCA_026994095.1 Nitrospira sp.
CTGTATACCAGCACCCTGCAAGGCTGGCAGTGGATTGCGGAGTAGTGCTGGTGCTGGTGCCGGTACTGCTTGTTACGCTGCATTTGGCGGCCATCGTGGTGTGTGTATGCGCCTTGTTCACACCCGAAAAAGCACCGGAACCGCACTAGGACCGCACCAACGAATATACGCCCGACTTGAAGGAGTAGCGCGCCCCGCTCCTCGACTGATCTGCCATGTTGCCCCACTGGGGCGCGGACCTTTGCGGGTAGACGTTGTACCACCCACGACTGGCCTATCTGACAAGACAGCCTACAGGGGCGGGTCTTGATCCCGATTTTGCTGAGCATCCATAATTTGCCGCAACAGGTCTCCCAGCAGGCCCATGGCAAATACCAGCATGGCCAGCAAAATCGACCCGACTCCCAGCAAAAAAGCACTCTTTAACTGCAAGACCAGCCCCAGAACGATGCTGACTCCGGCAATCCCCAAGAGGGTGATGCACATGATCAGAAAAATTTTCAGGGGGTTGTAGTACAAAATCGCCTGAGCAATGTACTGGAGGGTACGCAGGGAGTCTTTGAATAGCCGCACCTTGGTATTGCCAGTGCGCTGTTCGTAGGGAATCTCCACATAGGTCACAAATTTTCCGGTCATCATGTAGGCCAACGTCAGCGAGGTGGTGAAGCTGAAGGTGTTACACAATTGGTTGAAAAACGACCGCGCATGGGAGCGGGTAAACACCCGTAAGCCGGAATTAATGTCCGAAATCTTACGGCTGGCAGCAAACTCTACCAGCCACTTCAATATGCGCCGCAGGGGCATCTTGATCAGGGACTCGTGGTAGTGGCTGCCGGTACGGGCTCCCACCACCATGTGGTACCCCTGTTGAAAGACCTCAACCAGCGCAGGAATCTCTTCCACCGGATAGGTGCCGTCGGCGTCGGTAATCACCAGAATTTCATGGCGGGCCGCATTGATGCCCGCCTTGATGGAGTGACCATACCCCAGGTTATGAGGGTGGGAGATCACCTGCACACCCTTGGCCTCGGCAATCGCACGGGTATTGTCGCTGGAGCCATCATTGACCAGAATGATTTCGTAGTCTGGGTAACCGGCCGCGTCCAACACGACCTTGAGCCGGTCAAGCGTGGCACCCACCGCCCCTTCTTCGTTGTATGCCGGAATCACGACGCTGATCATTTTTTTTTCACGATGCAAATAAGGGACTGCCCAAAAAAACGCTGGGTCAGCGGGTTGATCCCTTTGGAGATCGGCAGGATATACCGGTCAAACACCTCCACCTGACGGTTGATTCCGGTGGAGTCGATATTGTCGTGGCGCATCAAGCGGTTGACCCACCAGCCGATCCCGCCAATGGGATTAAAATAGGCCGTCCGAATCACCTCAACACCATGCTTTGGTAACACTTGGACCATGCTGGCTCTGGTGTAACGCCGCAGGTGACCTGCAAGTCGGTCCATATCATTAAACAGCCCCTCAAAGGCGGGCACGAATAGCAACAGGTGCCCGCCTGGTGACAATACCGACAACAGGTTGCGTACCGCCTGCTGATGGTCGGGCACATGCTCCAGCACATTGGCACACAAGATCGAATCCAGCCGGGTATCACCCAGCCGGGCAGACAGGTCATCCTGGGCAATATCGGCCTCTACGAACAGGGTGCCCGGCTCTCGTTGGCGCGCTTTACTGACCACCTCGGCATCGATATCCAGCCCCACATACTCGATATGATCTGGCAGATAGGGACGGTACCCGCCGTGGCCAAAACCGACTTCCATGCAGGAGTTGCCGTAATAACGAGCAAAGGTATTGACGATCCAGTTGGAATAGTTGGTGGCGTCCTCTATCGAGGACGAAAAGGTCTGTTTTCCTGTTTTGATAGGAGGCATAAGCCTGTTGTGTTAACCCTCGTAATGTTTCATCCACAGGCCCAGACAGATCAGACCAAACAGCTTAAGGCCGTGGTCACGCGTTTTGTCCTGATGCTCTTGCCACAAGCCTGCTACCTGCGGTTGGTGGAGCATGGATCCCAGTGGGCCAGACCGTACCACATCGTTAAAAAATGGCGCAAAAGAGGTCCCCAGCCAGTGAGATACCGGGGCGTTAAACCCCACCTTTTTACGGTCCAGCACATGGGCCGGTAAACGCGTCCGCATGCTCTTTTTGAACAGATATTTTTTTTGAAACCCCTTCATCTTTAAGGATACTGGAAGGGATGCGGAAAATTCTACCAGCCGGTGGTCGAGAAACGGCGGGCGACTCTCCAGGGAGTGGGCCATGGTGGTGCGGTCCACCTTCACCAAAATATCGTCCGCCAACCAAGTTTTGGTATCCACATACATCATGCGGTCCAGGTAGTGGCACCCGGCTACCTCCTGGTCGAACGCGCGAAAGCGTTGTAATGGTGAGGGGCCGTTACGTTCCGGCACCTGATCAGACTGTAGTAAACGATTGACGTCGGCGTCGGCAAAAATCGAGCGCCAGGCGTAGTGGGCATCCACGGCCTGCGGGTGGCTCCCGGCCAAAAATTGACGCAATTTGAAGTCCAGACTGACCTTGTCAAAATTGACCGGCCACAGCCGATTGACCAACGCCAGCCCGCCACGTACCAATGGGCGGGGAAGCCAACGGATCAAGTGGTTAAGACGGTCAGCTGTATAGGTTTCATAGCCGCAAAAAATCTCGTCTGCACCATCCCCGGACAGGCTCACAGTAACCTGTTTGCGGGTAAATTCTGACAGCAGGTACATGGGAATCATGGAGGTATCGGCAAACGGTTCGTCAGCTGCGTAGACGATGTCTGGCAGACGGCTGGCCACCGCTTGCTGAGCCAGCATGTCCTGATGGTCCGTATGAAAAAAACGGGCCACCTGTTGAGCCTCCGGCAATTCGCTGTAGCTGCGTTCAGAAAACCCCATGCTGAAGGTTCTGACAGTGTGCTCCGGTCGGCGATCACACATGGCCGCCACTACCGCAGAGGAGTCCACACCGCCACTTAAAAAGGCTCCCAACGGCACGTCGCTGCCCATACGTAGACGTACCGCATCATCAAACAGTGCCAGCCACGCCTCGGCAGCTTCGCCTTCGGAGCGGTAGTGATTTTTGTGGTGAAAATAGTGGGCCAGATCCCAATAACGAACGGGCGTAGAGTCGCCGCCCTGGGTCCGCTTTAGGTAGTGACCGGGAGGCAGTTTATAGACCCCCTCCAGTGCTGCCTGATCGGTGAGCAGGTAGTTGAGCGCCAGATAGTCCCTGATGGCATCCCCGCTGATCTTGCGTGACGCCTGTGGATGGGCAGCCAGGGCTTTCAGCTCTGAGGCAAACAACACTCCACCACGCGGCATGGGCTGATAGAACAGCGGTTTTTCACCCAACCGGTCACGGGCCAGCAGCAACGTTTGCTCGGCTTGATCCCACAAGGCGAAGGCAAACATCCCGTTCAGCCGTTCGAGGCAGTCCACCCCCCACTGCTGATAGGCCGCCAATATGATCTCGGTATCTCCCTCGCTGCGGAATTCCACACCATAGCGCTGCAACTCTTGGCGCAGCTCCCGATAGTTGTAGATTTCACCGTTAAATATCAGGGTATAACGACCATTGGCAGTGCTCATGGGTTGGTCGCTGGCGTGGCTTAGGTCGATAATAGACAGGCGTCGGTGAGCCAACCCGACGGGACCGTTCAGATAGATACCTGCTGCGTCCGGACCCCGATGGATCAGGCGCTGATTCATCAGTTCCAGCGCCTCCCGATCGGGAGGAGAATGCCAGGAAAGAATGCCGCTGATGCCGCACATAGGTTGGTGACCTAACCTCGCTTCTCTGAGATGGTGTGGCCATTCTGACCATTGTGCAAGCGGCCCTCGGCGGGTGTGCCTGACCCTCCCCGCCCCCACAACAGCGGCGCCAGGCCGAGCGATAACAGCATGGCAGACACCATCGGATAGGAGTAGCGGGTCAGGGCCTGTTCACACAGGGCCACCAGCAGCGCAGCGCCAAAAGTACTGCTACACAGCAGGAACAACAAGAATGAATCCGGGTCGGAAAAGCGTCGCCGCACCATCAATACCACGGAGATGGCAAATACGCTGAAATAGGCGACTGTCCACAGGTTGCTAAATCGCAGGACGATCTGCTGATTCCAACCGGAGATAATTCGGTAACGCTCCATGGAACGGTTGAGAACAGCGCTGGAAATGTCCTGACTCAACAATACAAACTGCGGCTTCTGAAGCGATGCGGCCACCTCCTGATCAAACACACGTTTGAACTTACTCGCCTTAAGTTTACCGGCTTTTTCGTCAATTTCGGCAGCAGCATTGGCCACTTTCTGCAATAGGTTTGGCGCCTGGCTCCAACCGCTAAAAAATGCATGCAATTCGGCCATCACAAATTTGAGATAACGGTCCGGATGTTGGCGAATGGCTGCTTTGGATACCTGTTGCAAATAGCCATCGCCAACCGCCCATATCTGCTGGGGCGGAACGCCAGCCATCAACGGATGGCGATTCAGGGTGGGAATGATCACCTCCCATACCCAGTGGTTGTAATGGTCATTAATAATTTGCGCTACAACCTTCGTATCCCGCGTACTGGTGAAGGTTGCCCGCACTTGAGGGGAGATGCGCTGCTGTACAGTGCGCACAAAATCGTTGAGCTCGGGTGAAAATGAGTCGTCTTCTTCCCAGTAGAGTGCGGTGGCCCCTGCGATATTTGCGCCACCAAAAAAGGTCAGGCCAAAGGTTCCTGTAGTGACCCGGTTATACGAACTGGCAGCCAGCAGTAGCACTAGAATGGGGGCCATCAGCGCCAGTTGGCAACGACGACTGTATCGGTTCCAAAAGACAAACCCCAACAGCAGGAGCCAGATGATGACCAGAAAAAGACCGGCAGGGCGGATCAGGATGGCCAACCCCATCGCCGCAGATGTGATCGCCATCCAGGGCGTCGAGCGAGTCTTGATGGCCAGAAGCAAAGCCGCAAAGACACATACCAGCACCGCCGCAAACAGGCTGTCGCTCAGTATTGATAGCTCGTAGCGAATGGCGTTGGGGTGGAGCGCTGCAGCAGACATAAGCAAAGCGACCGGCAGGGTCAACCGGGGAGCCACCCGGAATACAGCAAAAATCAGCAGCAGAAAGGCGAGCAACGTGACCACAATCTGCAGTGCTGTAATGAACTGAATGGAATGGGTGACCGCAAAAAAGAGCGCCAGAAAGAGTGGGTAACCCGCGGTTCGGCTGTCAAACAGAGGCCAGGAGCCGTGCTCGATACTGTCAATGGCCCTGAGGAACCCGTGGGAATCGGTGATCACTTCAGGCAGATAGTAGGTCGTAATAAATGGTAGCCGGGTAAACCCGAATATCACCAGAATAACGCCCCATCCGATCCACAGGGGGCGGCGACCGCTACAGAGCGGTTTGCGGAATAATAACAGCCCCAGTAGCAGCCCGACTGCGGCGGCAGCCTGACCTGCAGCGACCAGTCGCCCATCCAGAAAGGCCGGCTGGCGCAGGGTATACACACGCCCATTAGTCATCGGGTTGCTGTTGTCGGAGGCGGAATATATTGCCAGTTTTGGGGTAATCAGGTATCGCCCTCGACCCTGTTCAACGATTTGTGCCAGCGAACTGAACCCGTGGAGAAGAGGCTGACCGTTCTCCAGAATCTGGACGCCTTCCGGCGCGATGCCCGCCGTGGTGGACCAGGACCCTACCGCATGGCCTTGAATGGGGCCTTTTTGGGTAAGCGGCGTGTTCTGCCAGGAGAGCGGTAAGATCCCCAGCGGATGCAGAAACAACACCAATAACGCGACCGCCAACAGAAAGGCCGACACACCAATGAGGTAGGGGCGCAGGGTACCGTCCAGGTGCTCTTCAACCGTGTGGAATATGCTGGCAAACAGTGGCCTCATGTCTCACACCAGCTTGAAGGAGGCCCTTCAAAATCAGCTAGCGGACGGGAGCCGAAAATGGGCCGGGTCGAACCCGATATGGGGCCTGTTTGAACGATCTTTTCGGCCAAATTGTACCCTAGTTGGCCTGGTTTTTCATAAAACCACCCTTGGCGCTCTCTGCGCCAGACAGATGGGTAGCAGGAGGTTTTCTTGCCGGTGCCAGCCGACCGCAGCGGTCACGATTGGTGTGACTTACCCGGGCTCATCCGTTCATACAGCCTCCCCCGGATCTGATACCCGCCTATGGAATCAGTTGGCTGGCGATCACATCGCCCACCCCTTTCAGGGCAGCCGCAGGACCCAGCGGGTTAAAGGTGATGTCCACCCGCTGATTGTTTAACAGGATATAGGCCGACTGATCCAGAGTGCGAGTGAGGGTGTCACCGGCACCGTTGAAGGTTGGCACCCCGATGCTGCCGTCCTGCACGCCAGCTCGCACCGGGTCGGTCACATCCTGCTTGGGTGCCGCATCAAAATCGCCTGAGGATTCAGGCATGGTGGTCTGATTCGGGTCGATATTGGCCACGCTGGTGGCGATATGCCAATCCAGGGCACAACCGTAAGC
>JALWRU010000197.1 GCA_026994095.1 Nitrospira sp.
GCCCAAGTCCTCTGGCATCAAAATCTGATGACGCATGAGTGGCCGTTTGGAGACCAGCACATCAAGCATCACTTCGACACGGGCGCTGGCCCACAGCCGCACCTCGCCATCTGGAGTGCCGATCACCAGTTGAAACGGCAACCGGCCCAGCGGGCGGCGAGAGGCGGGCAGACGCACCGCCACCTGTGCCCCCTGGGGGATGGAAGTATCGGCTGGAAGCACCAGGTTGGAGACCTGAATCTGGCCAGGACGCCAGGGCCAGGACGAGGCAATCGTCTCTACCAGCACCGCTTCTACCTGTGCCTCGACCGACCGTTGGCCAGCGTTTGCCAGACTGTAACCGCCCAACAGTAGTGCGGCCAGCAGCAGAATGGCGGGAATGATTCGGAAACCTTTCATAACCATGCCTCTACAATTACCGGCGCAGGTTATTGGCGACCTGGAGCATCTCGTCAGCGGCCTGAACCGCTTTGGAGTTGATCTCGTAGGCGCGCTGGCCGACGATCATCGCCACCAGCTCTTCTGCAATGTTGACGTTGGATCCTTCAATAAATTCCTGACTGATGGTGCCGTAGGCCGGGTCGCCCGGATTGCCCAGCAGCGGATCGCCCGAGGCGGAAGAGCGGTCGTACAGGTTGCCACCCAGACTGGTCAGCCCGGTGGGGTTGGCGAATCGGGCCAGTTCGATCTGGCCCAACTGCACCGGTACGGTCGATGCACCGGATAGCGCGCTGACCACCCCGCTGGACGAGATGGAGATACTCAACACATCGGACGGAACGGAGATGGCGGGCTCCAATGGCAGCCCATCGGCGGTCACCACGTTGCCCTGGGAGTCCCGTTGAAAGATCCCGGTACGGGTGTAACCGATCTCGCCGTTCTCCTGTAACACCTGGAAGAACCCTTCCCCTTCGATGGCCATGTCCAGCGGGTTGCCAGTGGCCTCCAGCGGACCTTGGGTGAAGGACCGGAAGGTGGAGCTGGGGCGCACCCCTAAACCGACCTGCAAGCTGGCGGGCTGCTCGGTGCCCAGCGCGGTCTGGTTACCACCCGCCTCCAGCGTCTGGTACAACAGCTCTTCAAAGTGGGCCTTGCTCTTTTTAAACCCGGCGGTGTTGACGTTGGCCAGGTTGTTGGCCACCACGTCCAGGCTGAGCTGCTGCCCCACCAGTCCGGTGGTTGCGGTATACAGTGCGCGCATCATGGCGTCACCCCCTTACAAATTGCGTTGATGCCCCTAGGCATCGCCAATCCCGTTGGTCTGACCGGCAGCGGTATCGACCGTTTGCAGAATCTTTTGATAGGTCTCATAGGCGCGGGAGATTTCGATCATGCGGGCCATCTCACGGACAGCGGTCACGTTGGAGCCTTCCACCGCCCCCTGAATCACTTGCGGGTTATCAACCGCTACCGGATCGCCCCCCTCCAGCAGGTTATTGCCCGCCTTACGCAGGCTGGCCGGGTCGTCAAAATCGACGATTTGCAGGGTGGCGATCTGGGCCCCGTTGGCCCAGACCTCTCCCGTGTTGGTCACCGTTACCGGGCCAGCGTTGGCGTCGATGGC
>JALWRU010000198.1 GCA_026994095.1 Nitrospira sp.
AACCTGCGCCGTGCGATGGTGGGCAAAGAGAGCGCTCGCGACTACATGGATCCGGAGAGCGGCAACGTGATGCTCAAGCGCCGCCGTCAGATCACCACCGAGGCGCTGGCAGCGATCCCTGATGAGCACCTGCAGGACGTGGTGTTGGCCAAGGCCGAGGATCAGGATCAGGTCGAGCGCATGGAGATGGAGTTCCGGGAGCGTCGTGCGGAGCTTCAGAACACCTTCGATGAGCGGGTCGGTCGCCTGAAAAAAGGGGATGAGCTGCCGCCGGGTGTACTCAAGCTGGTCAAGGTCTACGTGGCCATGAAACGCAAGATTCAGGTGGGTGACAAGATGGCCGGTCGGCACGGCAACAAGGGTGTGGTGTCACGCGTGTTGCCGGAAGAAGACATGCCGTACCTGCCGGACGGTACCCCGGTCGATATCGTATTAAACCCGCTGGGTGTGCCGTCACGTATGAACGTGGGGCAGATTCTGGAAACCCACCTGGGCTGGGCCGCACGAACGCTGGGGCTGCATGTGGCCACGCCGGTGTTCGACGGCGCACAGGAGGTGGAGATCAAGGACCTGCTGGAGCAGGCCAACCTGCCCCGTTCCGGTCAGATTCAACTGCGCGACGGCAAGACTGGTGAACTATTTGAACGACCAGTGACCGTGGGTCAGGTCTACATGCTCAAGCTGCACCATTTGGTGGATGACAAGATCCACGCCCGGTCCATTGGACCGTACTCGCTGGTGACTCAGCAGCCTTTGGGTGGTAAAGCCCAGTTCGGTGGCCAGCGTCTCGGTGAGATGGAGGTGTGGGCATTGCAGGCCCACGGTGCCGCCAGCTGCCTGCAGGAGTTCCTGACGGTCAAGTCGGACGATGTGCCCGGTCGTTCGAAGATGTATGAATCCATCGTCAAGGGTGAAAACTATCTGGAGAGCGGGATTCCAGAGTCGTTTAACGTGCTCATCAAAGAGCTGCAGGCCTTGGGGCTGGAAGTTGAACTGCTGCGCGCAGTCGATAGTTAGCCCTGTATGACAATCGCCCCGGTGAAGGTTCGTCCACCTTCACCGGGGCGCCCGTTTTTTGTTCGTTCGGACGACGCCTCTACCTTACGCGGAGTAGATATGCTCACCAGCTTTTATGATCGGTCCCGCAGCGCAATTCAGTTTGATGCCCTGCGAATTCACTTGGCCAGCCCGGAGAAAGTACGCTCCTGGTCCTACGGCGAAGTAAAAAAACCGGAGACCATCAACTACCGGACCTACAAGCCGGAAAAAGACGGTCTGTTCTGCGCCCGTATCTTTGGCCCGACCAAAGATTGGGAGTGCAGTTGCGGTAAATACAAACGCATGAAACACCGTGGGGTGGTGTGCGACAAGTGCGGCGTGGAGGTCATCCAGTCCAAGGTGCGCCGGGAGCGCATGGGCCACATTGATCTGGCTGCCCCGGTAGCGCACATCTGGTTTTTGAAGGGGCTGCCCAGCCGTATCGGCAACCTGCTGGATGTGACCCTCAACCACCTGGAGCGGGTGCTCTATTTTGAGGCCTACATTGTGCTGGACCCGGCCGATGCGCCGGTCAAACAGAATGCAGTGCTGACCGAGGCGGAAGCCCGCGACCTGTTGAACGAGCACCCGGATGTGCGGGTGGGCATGGGGGCCGAGGCCATCCGTGAGTTACTCACCGATCTGGACCTGCCGGCCATGTCTGAAGAGTTGGCACAGGCGCTCAAGGACGCCACCTCCCAGACCACCAAAGCAAAACTGCTCAAGCAGCAGAAGGTGGTGGAGGCGTTCCTGCGCTCCAACAACCGCCCGGAGTGGATGATCCTGACGGTCATCCCGGTGCTGCCGCCGGACCTGCGTCCGCTGGTGCCGCTGGACGGTGGCCGGTTCGCCACCTCGGATCTGAACGATCTCTATCGGCGGGTCATCAACCGTAACAACCGTTTGAAGCGGTTGATCGAATTGAAGGCCCCCAACGTGATTATCCGCAACGAAAAGCGCATGTTGCAGGAGTCGGTGGACGCCCTGTTCGACAATGGCCGTCGTGGCCGCGCCATTCGTGGTGCCAACAAACGCCCGCTGCGCTCCCTGTCGGACATGCTCAAGGGTAAACAGGGTCGCTTCCGCCAGAACCTGCTGGGCAAACGTGTGGACTACTCCGGTCGTACCGTGATTGTGGTCGGCCCGGAGTTGAAGATTCACCAGTGTGGTCTGCCCAAGAAGATGGCGCTGGAGCTGTTCAAGCCGTTTATCTTCCACCGTCTGGAAGCGCGCGGTTACTGCACCACCATCAAGAGCGCCAAGCGCATGGTGGAGCAGGAAGAAGAGATCGTGTGGGATGTGCTCGATGAAGTGATTCGCGAGCATCCGGTGCTGCTGAACCGGGCGCCGACCCTTCACCGTCTGGGGATTCAGGCGTTTGATCCGGTACTGGTGGAAGGCAAGGCCATCCGCCTGCATCCGTTGGTCTGCACCGCCTTTAACGCCGACTTCGATGGCGACCAGATGGCCGTCCATCTGCCGCTCTCCATGGAGGCGCAGATCGAAGCGCGGGTGTTGATGATGAGTGTCAACAACATCCTGTCGCCCGCCTCCGGGCAGCCGATCATGGTGCCGTCCCAGGACATGGTGCTGGGTTGCTACTGGCTCACCAAGGGCCGCAAGGGCTCCAAAGGCGAAGGCGGTATCTACTACGGTCGGGAAGAGGTTCAGACGGCATTGGATGCGGGCGAACTCAATATCCATGCCCACATCACCGCCCGTGTCAACGGTGAGCGGTACGAGACCACCGCTGGCCGGGTGATCCTGTCTGAAATTCTGCCGGAGGGCATCTCGTTTGACCTGCTCAACCGGGAGATGGGCAAAAAGAACGTGTCCCGCCTGATCGATACCGTCTTCCGTGAGGCTGGAATCCGCGAAACTGTGCAGTTGCTGGATGCCATCAAGGCCAAGGGGTATCGTTATGCCACCCGCGCCGGTATCTCGATCTGTATTGGCGACATGCATATTCCGGGGAATAAAGATGAGTTGATCGACGGCGCCCGTGGCGAGGTCAAGGAGATTGAGCAGCAGTATGCTCAAGGTCTGATCACCAAGGGTGAGCGGTACAACAAGGTGGTGGACGTCTGGTCCCATACCACCGATGCGTTGGCCACCACCATGATGGATGAGCTGCGGACCCAGGAAGAGGAGGTCAAAGAGGGCAAGACCAACTCTGAGGCCGACTTTAACTCGATCTACATGATGGCCGACTCCGGTGCCCGTGGTAGCGCAGCGCAGATCAAGCAGTTGGGCGGTATGCGTGGCCTGATGGCCAAACCGACCGGTGAGATCATTGAGACCCCGATCACGGCGAACTTCCGTGAGGGGCTGACCATGTTGCAGTACTTCATCTCCACTCACGGGGCTCGTAAGGGGCTGGCAGATACAGCCTTGAAGACTGCCAACGCGGGTTACCTGACCCGTCGTCTGGTGGATGTGGCCCAGGACATCATCATCACCACCGACGACTGCGGCACGCTGGACGGCATCACCGTGGGCGCGCTGGTGGAAGGTGGTGAGGTGGTCGGTTCGCTGGAAGAGCGTATTCTGGGCCGGGTGGCCTGTGAAGACATCCACGATCCGGTCAACGACGAGATTCTGGTGGCCGCTGGCACCGAGATTGACGAGGCCCGCACCCAGACCATCGTCGATGCGGGTATCGACGAGGTGCGTATCCGTTCGGTGCTCACCTGCGAACAGCGTCGTGGGGTGTGCATCCTCTGTTACGGTCGTGACCTGGCCACCGGCCAGGTGGTTGAGAACGGCGAGGCGGTGGGCGTTATTGCGGCTCAGTCCATCGGCGAACCGGGCACCCAGTTGACCATGCGGACGTTCCACATTGGTGGTACCGCCAGCAAGGTGGCCGAGGAGAGCATACTCAAGTCTAAAAATGCCGGTGAAGTCCGTTTCGTCGACATGAAGATGGTGCGTGACCGCAACGGCCAGTTGGTGGTGCTGAATCGCAAAGCCAAGATCGCCATTGACGAAAACGGTCGTGAGAAAGAGAAATATTCGGTGGTGTACGGCGCCAAGCTGTACGTGGAAGATGGTCAGAGCGTTGAGGCTGGTGAGCGGCTGATGGAGTGGGATCCGTTCTCCAACGCGATCCTGTCTGAGGTCGAGGGCACTGTGGCAACCGGCGATATCGTCGAGGGCGTCACCATGCGTGACGAGGTGGATGAGATCACCGGTATCTCCCGTCGGGTGATTACCGAGTTCTCGGACAGTTCCTTGCGTCCGCGTATCTCGATCAAGGACAGCGCCCACCGTACGGTGGCGTTGCCAGACGGTCGGGGTCAGGCGCGTTACCAACTCTCTTCCGGTGCCAACCTGTTGGTGGAGAAAGGGCAGGAGATCAAACCGGGCGATATTCTCGCCAAGATCCCCCGTGAGACCACCAAGACCAAGGACATCACCGGTGGTCTGCCGCGAGTGGCCGAGTTGTTTGAGGCCCGTCGCCCCAAAGAGTGTGCAGTCATCTCGGAGATCGCAGGTAGTGTGGAGTTCGCCGGGTTTGCCAAGGGCATGCGCAAACTGACCGTACGCAACGAGTTGGGCGACGAGCGTGACTACCTGATCCCCCGAGGCAAGCACATCAACGTGCACGAGGGTGACTGGGTGGAGGCCGGTGAGCCGCTCATGGATGGTGCCGCCAACCCCCACGATATTCTCGCGGTGTTGGGGCCTAAAGAGTTGCAGAAGTACATCGTTAACGAGGTGCAGGAGGTCTACAAACTACAGGGTGTGTTAATCAACGATAAACACATCGAGGTGGTGGTGCGGCAGATGATGCGCAAGGTGCAGATCATTGAGCCGGGCGATACCGGGCTGTTGCCGGATGCCCTGATCGACCGTTTTGTGTTCGACGAAGCCAACCAGAAGCTGCTGGCCGAGGATGGCACCCCTGCCACTGCCCGACCGGTGCTGCTGGGGATCACCAAGGCGGCCCTGACCACCGATTCGTTCATCTCTGCGGCCTCCTTCCAGGAGACCACGCGGGTGCTGACCGAGGCGGCGGTATCGGGCAAAATCGATGAATTGGCGGGCCTCAAGGAGAACGTCATCGTCGGTCGGCGGGTGCCCGCCGGTACCGGACAGCCGGAGTACCGTCGCAGCTATGTGCCGGTGGACCCGGATGCCATCCAGCGGGAGGCTACCCACGTGGTGGAGTCGCAGGTGGCCGCCATGGGTGCCGCTGCCGAGTACGCTGCCCTGCGGGCCGCCCGCGCCAGCGTGCTGGCCGAGCAGTCGGCTGCCGTTCCGGCTGAAGAAGTCATCATCCCGGCAGTGGCCGAGGACAAAGTGGCTGGCGGCAGCTAAGCGATCGCGCCCCTTACCGGGGCAGTTTGATACACAAAAATGGGCGTCCATGCAAGCCGCATGGACGCCCATTTTTGTGTGGGTCAACTCACAGGGGTAGGCGGTAAAGCCCCTCGAATATTACTGAATCTAATGGCTATTTCGACTGTACTACACAACCCGTCAGAGAGGTGAGTACCTCATGGCAGGGAGTGTAATAAGGGGGCTTACACCGCCACGTTGGGGGGCAGTGTCACCACCTGATTCTTGCCGTTGTGTTTGGCAAAATGCAGGGCTTGATTGCAGCGCTTGAACAGGCTGTCTTCCGTATCGGCATCGTCCGGGAAGGTGGCCAGCCCGATACTGATGGTAAACGATACCGGGTCGGGGGTGTGTTTGGTCACTACCTGCAATGTCTCCACCGCTCGGCAGAGCCGCTCGGCCAGCGTCAACGCCGCTTCACGGCTGGTGTGGGGCAGCAGCACCGTAAACTCTTCACCGCCCCGGCGGTAGACCGAGTCGATATTACGGGTACCGGCCTGCAAGGTACGGGCGCAGGCCTTGATGCAGTCGTCGCCGGTAAAGAAGCCGTAGCGGTCGTTGACCTGCTTGAAGTCGTCAATGTCCACTACCAGCAATGAAAGCGGGTTGGCGTAGGGGTAGCGCTGGGCCCGCTCCACCTCTTCGCGTAGACGTTTGTCGAACGCAGCCCGGTTCAGCAGTGACGTCAGGTAGTCGGTCATGGAGGCCTTGCGCAGTTCTTCGGTCTTGCGCAATACATCCACCCGGTCGATGGCCAGCGCCGCCTTCTGCGCCACTGTCTCCAGCCGCCGTAGGTCGTGGGCCGAGAACGGGTCGCCCTTGCGCCGGTCGGTTACGTTGATCACCCCCAAGGCCCGATTGCTCATGCGGATAGGGATACTGATAAACGATTTACCCTTATAGCGGGAGCGTTGAAACTGGCTGATATGGGGCTCTTTGGAGATGTCTTCCACCAGCCACGGCTCGCCACTGGCCAGCACGGAGCCGGAGATGCCCTCGCCCCGACGAATGCGGACGTACTCCACGTACTTCACATGGATGCCGTGAATGGCACGAATACGCAGCCGGTCTTCCTCCGGGTCCAGCAACATCACCGAACCTTGATCGGCACCGACGGTGGTGATGGCCTT
>JALWRU010000199.1 GCA_026994095.1 Nitrospira sp.
AAAATCCGTGAGCGTAACTCAGGGATCTTAAGAATGTTTCGAAATACAGTGGCGACACGCGAAAACACGAACCGATCCCCTTACTGCCGGCTACCGACCCGCGCTTTCACGGGCCGTCAAACGAGGTCAATAGCGCCACCGGCCGATTCAATCTTGGCCCGCGCGCTTGCGCTCACTGCATGTACACGTACCTGAAGGGCACGTTTGAGCTCTCCTTGCCCCAACACCTTGACCTTCTTGGCTGACTTGCGCACCAGACCCCGCTCCCGCAATACATCGGGAGTGATCTCGGTGACATCTTCCAGCCCTTCCAGCGCATCCAGATTGACGACACCGTACGGCTCACGGAAGATGTTGGTAAAACCACGCTTCGGCAGACGCCGGATGAGTGGCATCTGCCCCCCCTCAAACCCGGGGCCTTTACCGCCGCCAGCACGGGCCTTTTGACCCTTGTGACCGCGACCGGACGTCTTGCCCTGACCGCTGCCAGGGCCGCGTCCAACACGTTTGCTCTTTTTTCGGCTCCCAGGAGCCGGTTTCAAATCGGCAATACCCATCAGGCCGCCCCTTCATCTACCAGCCGAACCCACGGCGACACCTTGTTCACCATGCCGCGAATCTCCGGGGTATCCACCCGTTCGACGATCTGGTGGGTGCGCAAAAAGCCCAGCCCTTTAATGGTGGCGCGCTGCTTGGGATTGGTCCCAATCATGCTGCGCGTCAACTGTAACTTGATTTTCGACATGGTCGGCCCCCGTTAGTCGCTTGCGGCGCTACGAACGCGCTTGATGTCGTCCGGGTGACGCAGGGACTGCAACCCGGCCATGGTGGCCCGCAGTACGTTGCTGACGCTGCCGCCACCCAAAGATTTGCTGACTACATTACGGATACCGGCGGCTTCCATGACGGCACGCACCGCGCCGCCAGCAATCACACCACGTCCTTCACGGGCCGGTTTGATCATCACCTCCCCAGCACCCCAGGTGCCAGTCACTTCATACGGAACGGTGCCGTTGACGACCGGGATCTGAACCATGGACTGCTTGGCCTTTTCGATGGCCTTGCGAATGGCTTCGGGAACTTCCCGAGCCTTGCCTTTTCCAAACCCCACCGAGCCTGCGCCATCACCCACCACCACCAATGCAGAGAAAGAGAAGCGTTTGCCGCCCTTTACCACCTTGGCCGTACGGTTGATAAACACAACCTTTTCCTGGAGTCCGTCTTCTTCCTGATACACCGTAAGCCCCTTACCGCGTGACTGAGCCGGTCCGGCTCAAAATAACAAACCGCCCTTGCGGGCACCATCGGCCAACGCCGCCACACGCCCGTGATACTGATAACCATTGCGATCGAACACCACAGTGGTGATCTTATGGTCTTTGGCACGCTCTGCCAGCAGTTCGCCTACCTTGGTCGCAGCCCCTGAGTTGGAGGCCGCGCTATCACGTAGTGCAGTCTCCAGACTGGAAGCAGCCGCCAAGGTCTGGCCGGCCAGATCGTCAATCAACTGGGCGTAGATGTATCGGTTACTGCGGAACACTGTCAGGCGCGG
>JALWRU010000200.1 GCA_026994095.1 Nitrospira sp.
GGCGCTGGTGGCCACCCGTATTGGTCATACCACCATTAACGCGCCCTTTTCCGGGCGGCTGGTGGAGCGCTTGACCGAGGTGGGCCAGATGGCCGCGCCCGGTGCGCCGCTGGTGCGGCTGGAGTCCGCCGGTGCGCCGGAGCTGTGGGCCGACATCTCGCAACACGATATTGGCCGGGTGGCGGTAGGCGCCGCCGTGCAGGTGGAGATTGGCGGCCTGTCCGCAGCCCTGTCCGGCAAAGTGACCCGCATTGTGCCTGCTGGCGATCCACGCAGCCATACCTTTACCGTCAAGGTGCGTCTGGACGGTGACACCGACACGCTGGCGCAGGTGCGCTCGGGCATGTTCGGGGTGGTGGCCATTCCCTACGCCACCGACCCGGTATTGATGGTGCCAGAGAGCGCGGTGGTACGCCGCTCCGAGGTTACCGCAGTCTACGTGATGGGTGACCACCAGCCGGAGCTTCGGTTGGTTCGTCTGGGGCGCATGGTGGGTGACCAGCAGGTGATTCTCAGTGGCCTGTCGGTCGGTGAATCGGTGGTGACCGAGGCGGCACAGGCGGCCCGGTTGCGTGGCGCAGCCGCCAGCAGTCACGAGGCGGGCCAATGAGCCAGATGGGGCTGGCCGGCCGCATAGCCGGTACCTTTTTAACCTCCCGTTTGACCCCCCTGTTTGTGGTGGCGGCGGTGCTGGCCGGGCTGTTTGCCATCATCGCCACCCCCCGTGAGGAAGAGCCGCAGATTTCGGTACCGCTGGTGGATGTGTTCATCCCCTTCCCCGGTGCCACCGCAGCCGAGGTGGAGTCACTGGTGACCACTCCGGCAGAGCGGGTATTAGGCGAGTTGGCCGGGGTGGAGTATGTCTACTCTGCCGCCACCGCCGGCATGGGCATTGTCACGGTGCGCTATCTGGTGGGTGAAGACCCGGTCCGTAGTGTGGCCAAGCTGTACGACATGGTGCAGCGCAATCAGGACTGGATTCCCGCCGGGGTCGGGGTGGGGCAGCCGGTGGTCAAACCGACCGGCATCGATGATGTACCGATCCTGACCCTGACCCTGTGGAGCGATACGTTGCCCGCTTCGGATTTGCGCAGGGTCGCTCATACGCTTGAGGCCGAACTGGCCAAGGTGGACGGGACCGGCCCCATTCGGACTGTCGGCGGCTCCCCCAGAGAGCTGCGGGTGTCCCTCAACGGCGCACGGCTGGCGGCCTTTGGTGTGGCCCCGCTACAGGTGGCCAACGCCCTCAAACTGGCCAATCAGTCGTTACCTGCCGGGCAACTGGTCTCTGCCAATCAGGAGATCCCGGTACGCACCGGCCTGTTTTTACGAGATGAAGCGGAGATTGCCGCATTGGTGGTGGGGGTGTATGACGGTCGCCCGGTCCATCTGGGGCAGGTGGCCGATATTCTGGAGACCCCCGGCGAGCCGACCTCCTATGTGTGGTACGGCACCACTGCCGAGGGGGATGCGGTCACCCCGCAACCGGCGGTGACCCTGTCGGTGGCCAAAAAGGCGGGCGAAAACGCGGTGCGGGTGGCCCATGA
>JALWRU010000201.1 GCA_026994095.1 Nitrospira sp.
GGCAACTCCACCATCCAGTCCATGTAGGTGCGCAGGATCGACGCCTCGGACGAATCCGGGTGCATCCGCTCCAGCCGCCGCAACTGCTTGAGGGTCTCTTCGGCGACTTTTTGCGGCATGGCGGCGGCCTCTACCGCCTTTTTGAGATCGTCCAGATCCGCATCCCGATCGTCTTCTTCACCCAACTCCCGGCGAATGGACTTCATCTGCTCACGCAGGTAGTACTCCCGCTGGGAGCGGTCGATCTCGGCCTTGGCGTCGGTCTGGATCTGCTGCTGCACACTCAGCACCGACAGCTCGTTGGCCAGAATATCGTTGACGTGGGCCAGTCGATCGACCGGATCCAGCGTCTCCAGCACCTCCTGGGCGACCTCGGCCTTGAGGCCCAGATTGGAGATGATCATGTCGGCCAGACGGCCCGGATCACGAATATCCTCCAGCAGTACCAATACATCCGGGGCCAGCGCTTTACCGTAACCGACGATGCGCTCTACCTGTTCGGTAGCGGTGCGGATCAACGCCTCAATCTCTACCTCACGGCCCTGCACCGGCGGCTCGGCCACCCCCTCCAGATTGACCTTGAAGTACGGCTCTGCCTGTACAAAACTGTTGATACGGGCCTTGCCGACACCCTGCACCAGAATCTTGATGCGGCCGTCCGGCAGCTTCAGCATGCGCATGATGACACCCACGGTGCCGGTACGATAAATCTCGTCTTCGGAGGGTGTCTCCACCTCCAGCGCCTGCTGGGTGGCCAGCAGGATCATACGATCCGACTCCAGCGCCGCCTCAATGGCCGCCACACTGCGGGGGCGGCCCACAAACAGCGGCAGTACCATGTAGGGGAACACCACAATATCACGCACCGACAAGAGCGGCATTTGCGATGGGATTTCAAGCGTATCCGGGTTGATTTCAACAAAATCAGTCATGCAGTCCTCGTAGTTCCCCTCAAACCCGGCGCTCGCCGCCGGGGTTTAACAGTCCAGACCCTTCAAAAAATCGCGAAACGGCTTACCCAACTCGGGAGAGTCCATCCCCAGTGCCACGGTGGCCATCAAAAAACCCAATTTGCTACCCACGTCGTAGCGGGTGCCATCCAGCTCCACCCCGTGGACGACCCGTCCCCGCAGCATATCCTTGAGCGCATCGGTCAGTTGCAGTTCACCCCCGGCTCCGGTGGAGATCTGCTCCAGCGCTTCAAATACCGCCGGGTCGAGGATGTAACGCCCGATTACCGACAGGTTGCTGGGGGCGTCCTTGGGGGCCGGCTTCTCCACCATGTCGCTGATCTGATGGACGCCTTCTCGCACCGGATTGGTGGCCACGACACCGTAGTTCACCACATCGGCGGGCGGTACCTGTTGCAGGCCGATTACCGAGGTACCAAATTCGTTGTAGACCGACATCATCTGGGCCAGCGCCGAGGTGGGGCCGTGGATCACATCGTCGGCCAACAGTACCGCAAACGGCTCATCGCCGACCATGTTGCGGGCACAGGCCACCGCATGGCCCAGCCCCAACGCCTCTGGTTGACGCACGTAACAGAAATTGGCCATGTCGGAGATATGTTGTACCTCTTTAAGCAGGTCGCCCTTGCCCTTGTCCCTCAGGGCCGACTCCAGCTCGAACGACATGTCGAAATGGTCTTCGATGGCGCGTTTGCCACGTCCGGTGACGATGATAATGTCGGTGATACCGCAGGCCACGGCTTCTTCCACCACACACTGGATCAACGGTTTGTCCACCAGCGGCAGCATCTCTTTGGGAGAGGCCTTGGTGGCCGGGAGAAATCGGGTTCCCAGTCCTGCCGCAGGCAGCACCGCTTTACGCACCGGTTTTACGCTCATCATCACCCCTTCTCATCTGACCCATAATCGGTTAGGTGGTTACCCACTCTGAAATCTCCGGGTCATTCTAACAGGAGGATGGCGGCCTCTCCGGTGCGTGGTCCACCCATTGGGTAAGTATCCGTTGCACCTGATCCTTCAGGTGCGTCAGCTTCGCATCCCCTGCCAACACCTCATCGGCATATTGGCACCGTTCCTTGCGGGAAATCTGTGCGTCGATCCGTTGCCCGGCCTCGGCCTCACTTAACCCGTCACGGGCACGGATGCGTGCGATCTGGCTGGCCCGGTCCAGATCCACCACCACCACCTTGTCCATCAGCCGGTAGGCCCCCGCCTCGATCAGCAAGGGCGCATCATAGACCACCGGGCGGTGCGGGTCTTCTGCGGCAAAGCGGGCCACCTGCGCTTGAAAGGCGGCCTGTATGCGCGGGTGCAGAATGGCCTCCAGTTGCTGGCGGGCGGATGGGTCCGCGAACACCCGCTGTCCCATTTGTTGACGGTTCAGGCCGCCATCCTCATCGATAAACTGGTCGCCAAACTGGCGCGCGATTTCGTTCAGGGCCGGGCTACCGGGGGCGACCACCTGGCGGGCCAGCACATCGGCACCGATCACCCGCGCACCGGCCTCTTCAAACAGCCGTGCCACGGTCGACTTGCCCGCAGCAATGCCACCGGTCAGACCGATCAACAGCGGGGCAGGTGGTGAGGAGGGTTCAGCCATCTAGCAGCGGGGGACGACGGGCTAACCCGCCTCCTGCAGCCGTTGCAGGTCGCGCTCATGGCCGATCAACAGGAGGATGTCACCCTCCCTGAGCAGGTCGTCAGAACGGGGGTTGAAGTTGACCGCGCTCTCTTCACTCAAGGAGATGCCCATTTCGTTTAACGCCGGTCGCAAGATCGCTACCACGGTGACGTTAAAATGGGTGCGGATGAGGCTCTCCCGCAGCAGCATACCCGCATAGCGCGGCGGCAGCGGCATCTCTACGATGCCAAACCCCTTGGTCAGTTCCAGATGCTCCAACTGGTTGGGCATGGCCAGACCGTGGGCCAGACGAATGGCCGACTCCCGTTCCGGATAGACCACCCGGCTTACCCCCAGCTTTTCCAGCACCTTGCCCTGCTTGGAGGTGACCGCCTTGGCGATGATCTCGGTCACACCCAAATCCATGAGGGTCATGACGATCAGGATACTGGCCTCGATGGCCTCACCGATACTGACCACCGCCACATCGACATTTTCCATACCGACCGCGCGCAGGGCGTTGTCGTCGGTGGCATCACACTGGACCGCATGGGTCACATGCTCACCAATATGCTCGACCAGTTCGCCGTCCGAGTCGATGGCCAGCACCTCCTGCCCCTGATCCACCAGGGTTTCAGCTACGGCAGTACCAAAACGGCCCAGACCGATGACTGCAAATGTTCGCATGGTTACATCACCCTTCGTTGCACTGCGGTCGTTCCATCAGCCAATCAAGACCTTCTCGGTCGGCAGGCGGTAGTGCTGCTGTTTTTCGCCATGCAGCACGGCAATACCGATGGTCAGCGGGCCCAATCGGCCAATGAACATACAGAGGGTCAGCAACAGTTTGCCGGTATCCCCAAAATTAGCGCAGTAGCTGCGGCCACTGCCGTCTCCCACAGACAGACCCACAGTGGCCACTGCCGAGGTGACCTCGAACAGGGTCTCCAGAAAGGGGGTTCCCTCCACCGCCAGCACCACCCAGGTGACACCGGTCACCAGAAAGAACGCCATAAAACCAAGAAAAAAACTCTTCTGCACGATCGACGGGGGCAGGCTGCGATGAAACAGATGCACCTGCTCCCGACCCCGCAGGGTGGACCATAGGCTCGCCAATATCACCCCGACCGTAGTGACTTTGATGCCCCCGGCAGTAGAGCCCGGTCCACCGCCGATGATCATCAACATGACCAGCAGGTATAACCCGGCCCCGGAGATACCACCAATATCCAGGGTAGCAAAGCCGGCGGTACGGGCGGCAAACCCCATAAACAGGGCATCACCGATTCGGCCCAACCAGTGAGTTGGCTGCGCCGGGTCGGCCGGGTTGATGCCCAGACCCGGCTCCACCATAAACAGCACAAGCGAGCCGATCACCCCTACCGCCACGGTCATCCACAGGGTCAGACGGGTGTGGATCGACAGCCGTCGAATGGCTCCCGCGCTCCATTGCTTCACATCGCTGAGGACCAGAAAACCGAGCCCACCGATGAGCACCGACAGGCTGACAGTGGTGGTAATCCACGGGTCGCCCCGGTATTGGGTCAAACTGTCGGAGAATAGTGCAAACCCGGCGTTGTTAAAGGCCGACACCGCATGAAATACGCCGTACCACACGGCCTTGGGCAGCGGCATGTCGGTCGCAAACCGGACCGTCAGCAGCAACGCAGCGATGCTCTCCACCACCAGCGTCACCTGCACTGTAAGGGTGGCAAACCGCAGCAGCCCATCCATGGTGGGAGAGGCCATGGCCTCTTTGAGTACCAGCCGGTTACGCAGCCCCACCCGGCGGCCGAGAATCAGCGCCACAAAGGTGGCCGCAGTCATATACCCCACCCCGCCCACCTGAAACAGGAACAGCAGTACCGCATGACCAAACGTGGTGAACTGTTGCGGGGTATCCAGCACGATCAGCCCGGTCACACAGACCGCCGAGGTGGCCGTAAACAGGGCGTCTACAACCCCGATGGAGTGGCCACTGGTGGAGGCCTGTGGCAAGGACAACAACAGGGTGCCCAGCAGCACAATGCCGCCGGCACCACCCATTAGAATGCGCGCCGGTGAGGCCCTTGTTCCACGGAACCCAACTCCCCGATGGTCAGGAGATGCCGTCATCAGGTGATGGGTTGAATGGTCAACAGCGTGCGCCCCCCGCGCATAAGATCAGCTACAGCACCAGCGGCAGGTACCGTTCAGACGCGACCGCCATATTCGGGCTGGCTGGCGAACCGCCCAGCCCACCGATAATGACCACTGTACTGTCCTGCAAACGGGTGGCGGTATGACCAAAGCGCGGGAAGGTGAGCGACCCCGGCGCGGCGACGAGCTGATTTACATCAAAGTGGTAGAGCTGCGCAGTGCCGGAAATGGCACCCGCATCGCTGACGATCCCCCCGACCAGCAGCACATCACCGTTGGCGAGCAGGGTCGCGGTGTGGTAAATGCGGCTTACCGGCAGCGAGATATCGTGGAACACCACCCGGAAGCGGTTGACTGCTCCGGGACAACCGGCATTGGCACCCAACTCGAACACCTCTGCCTGTGTGGTCAACGAGGTGCCGGTTGCCGCCAGCCCGCCGTAGATCAATACCTGACAACCGTCCGATGAGGCGGTCGCGGTATGGGCCGCGCGGGCAATAAGCGGCCCTTCTGCGGCTGTCAGAAGCTGTGAGGTGCCCTGAACCGGGTCAAAAATCTCGGCACTGAGCAAGGGCAAGGCGCTGGTTCCCCAGCCACCGACAATTAACAGGGTGCCGTCGGCCAGTTCCGACACGGTATGCCCCTCACGGGCCACCGCCATGTCGATAACCGGTACCAGCAGGTTACCGGTCACCTCAAAAATTGCTGTGAGTGGGCCAACACCATCCCGTCCACCCAACTGGAACGTGCGCCCGCCGCTGGTGCGGATCACCGCCGCCCCGGTAATACCACCGGGAAAACCGATCGGGTCAGAGATCGGCACAAAATTTGTTGATAGCGGTAGCCGTTCGCCGCCCGAAACCGGGGGCGAGGTCGCCGACAGGGCCTCTGGTGTGTTGAACGCAGCCACTCCGGTAGTATCGATGCCACTGCTGGCCTGACCGGTCAGCACCAGAATATCGGTACCTGCCGCTACCGCCACCGGGTTGACACGCCCCAAGGTGGGGTCCAGTCGGATTTCAGGGACAAAGCTGACCTCTGCACGGGCCAGTCGTTCCGCATAGCTGGTATTGGCCAGCGCCGTACCGTCCGGCCCTTGCCCGCCAATCACTACCACATCGCCAGTAGCTGGATCGACCACCGCCGTATGAAAGGCCCGTCCGTTGCCGCCGTTCACCTGGGACGGCAGCACATCAAAGGTGCCGGGCGTCAATGAACCGCTGTTGCATGCAGTCAAGAACAGCAACAAACCCATCAGCCCCATGCGGGACAAAAAAAGCCGGTCAGGCATGGTAAAAGCACAGGCAAGACGGGATGTGGGAGCGTGTCTCATCATATCAGCCACTTATGTACTATAACCGGGATTCTGTCAAATTCACCGACCCCATCGGTGACAGGGGTCACATACAAAAACGCCCCGAAGCGCATGGCACTCCGGGGCGTTTATCAGGTCACTTGAGTCCGTTCGATTAGAACGTACGCAGGTACTGGACCACCAACGCATCATTGTTGTTGGTAGCGCCATCATCCGCATCGCTTGAGGTGTAATCGAACCGGATGTGCTGGTTCTCATCACACGCATGGGTCAATGACACTGACAGCTGGGTCGGGTCGGTAGCGCCATCCGCATTCTGGGTAGCGTCATAACGCACGGCCAGGTCAAACCCGGCAGCGCCGCCATGGGCACCCAGGCTCACGCCGTGGTCGAACACAC
>JALWRU010000202.1 GCA_026994095.1 Nitrospira sp.
ATTGCTGGCAACCCCGCCCGAGTTATCCGACGCGGTGTGTGCTGGGAAAAATGATGAGCATCTGCCGCCGATGGACGATCCCTTTCAAATGGGGTCTGGATGGAGTGTTAGAAGCTTGAAGCCCGCCCCCTTTGATGGTCATTGGGCCACCAAGGCTTTGGGCGCGGAACCCGATGCCCCGCCCCATCACCATGCTTTCCCCGGTTCGTATAACGACCATTAAGGAGCGCCCTTCTTGACTCAAACCAACAGGTTCATCTCTTCAATAGATGAGCAAAGGTGCTTGAGGCGCTGTAGATTGGGCAGTTTTGGAGTGAGACCACACCGCCACTACCGCCTCGCTACCACATTTGCCATGCTCATTAACGGTACCGGCATGCCAATCTCATAACCCTGCCCGTAGTCCACGCCGATCTGCTTGAGAATCGCCAGAATGGTGTCGTCGGTGACAAATTCACCCACGGTTTTAAGACCTGCCACACGGGCGATGTTATAGATGGAGAGCACCATCTCGCGGCCCACCGGGTCGGTGGCGATGTTCTGGATGAGGCTGCCGTCGATTTTAAGATAATCGACCTTCAATTTCTTGAGATACGAGAACGACGACAGACCGGTACCAAAGTCGTCCAGCGAGAAGCGGCAGCCGATGGCCCGCAGCCGATCGATCAGCCCGATGGCGGTGGGCAGGTGGGTGATGGCGGCTGATTCGGTGATCTCAAAACAGACCTGGTCCGGGCGGATGGTGCTGTGGGCAAACTGTTCACAAATAAAGTCCAGCAGCCAGTCTTCCCCCAAGGTCTGACCAGACAGATTGATCGACGCACTGGCCAGACGGTTGCCGCTGGTGCCGGTACGACCGTAGAGCGCTTCCAACTCGGCAAAGGTGTGGCCGATCACCCACCGGTCTACCTGCGGCATCAGTGAAAAACGCTCCGCTGCCGGGATAAAGGCACCGGGAGGGATCAACTCGTTATCTTCCGCCCGGTACCGTACCAGCACCTCAAATCGGTCGCCATCTTCCGGGGAGTCCAGGGGGGTGATGTCCTGGGCAAACAGCACCAGCCGGTCCGACTCGATGGCATCGGTGATGCGAAAGGCCCAGTGGGCTGCGCCCTGCCGGTTGAGAATATCCTGATCGCCCGCCTCCGAAAGGTGGGAGCGACCCCGGCCTTGCTCCTTGGCCACATAGCAGGCACCGTCCGCCCGTTTCATGATCTCTACACTGCCGTCGTTGTTACCGGTGATGGGCACCACGCCCACACTGCAACCGACGCTGAACTGGTTGCCGTCGTGAGAGAAGCGGTAGGACTGGGTGGTATCGATCAAACGTTGCGCCACCCGGAGGGCGTCCTCGGTGGTGCAGTTGTAGAGCAGCAGGGCGAATTCATCGCCCCCCAACCGGGCCAGCGCCGGTTCCAGCCCGGTTGAACCGGTGATGCCCTCGGTTGCACGGGCCTGCTCTTTGTACAAATGGGTGAGTTGTCGTAACAGTTCATCCCCGGCGTGGTGACCACAGGTATCGTTGACCACCTTGAACT
>JALWRU010000203.1 GCA_026994095.1 Nitrospira sp.
AGGATCGTCCCGGTATCCAACGGGGTGGCCCCGTTTCCGGCAGGCGGAAGATGTTCGGTCTGCGCACTACTCACCAGGTTCATCCCTTCAAACAGGGGTGGTGAACCGCCAGACACAGCCCCGCTGACCGTACCCGCGCCACCCCGCCAGATTGTAAATGCAGGAACGCTGCCGAAACCCACAGGGCCGCCCGGTCGCATCCTGAACCCAGCCAGTCTGCCGCAGAAACGGGGCCGTTACAAGGCGAGCGCGCTTTTTAGGTGGTTAAAGAAAGACCCGGCACCGCCCTGCCCGGCCACCCGGTGCCAATATTTTGGAGGTGAATGGTCGTCGATTTGACGCCCGGACCGATGCCCCTGCAAGTGCTAAGCCCGCTGGCTGATGGCCCGGGGGGTAGAGGTGGCACCACTGGAACGGTATCCAGACAGGGTCTGACTTTCGCTGCGGGTCTTTAACAGTTGTTCAGCCAGCGCCTTCTGGGACTGCTCCGCCTCAGCGACCAGCCGTGTTTCAGCGGCCACGACGGCCTCCAGCAAGGTGCGATAATCCGCTACGCTCGCTTCGGACAAGCGTCCATTTTGGAGTTGTTCAGCAATCACCGCGTCACGCCGGGCGGTACGCTGCAAGGTGTCGCTGCGCGCACTCACATAGCGGGCGCAACCAGCCTCATCCAGGGTATTTCCCAGCAGGGCCAGTGTGGCATCGAGCAACTGTTGATAGTCGGCCATCTGGGCCGACAACTCAGTAGTGGATTCGGGAGATACTTGGGGCTGTGGCACGGGACACTCCCTTAACAGGCAGCAGTCCCGGCGATGCCCGGTCCGTCAATACCAGATCAGGCGGTCGATCGCAGGCCTGCCGCCGAGGCGGTTTCAGTCGGCACAGGGGCGCTTGCCGCCGCCTGACGGGTTGAGTCTATCGCCTCGCGCCAGGAATCGTAAAGCCCGTTCAGCAGGTTCTGCACTTCACCAATGCGGGCGATTTCACCCGATACGTTCACCTGTGTCAGTTCCATGATCATATAGCTGTAAAGCTGTGCCAGATCCTGGCTGCCGGACCAGCCCGCGTCGTGATCGAGTGAGTTCTGCAATTCGGCGATAATGGCGATGGCACGGCTCAAGGCGGTTTTACCCGGTCCCAACTGGCCATCAGCAAGTGCCTGCCGGGCCAACCCTAAAAACTTGTGGGCACCCTCGTACATAAGCAATAACAGCTGCTCCGGGCCAACCGTGCTGGTCTGTGTCTGGGCATACTGTTGATGATACGGATTCATTGGCGCGTGATCCCCCCTTGGCGTTTTGTAATCACGCCGGTAACGAGCTGTCCCTCAAGTACCTTATCGGCAGGGCCAAGCCGGGGGCTTTAGGTCCAATGTTATAAAACATATGGGGCGGGCGGAAGCCGTGGAGACGCACTGGTCTGTCAGACCGATCGGTGCGCTGCAAAAATGTGAGGGCCGGATCAAGGGGTCAGGCGGCGGTTGGCGACTACCCCTGCTGTGGCTGCACCAGCGCACCCAGTGAGGCGAGCGCCCC
>JALWRU010000204.1 GCA_026994095.1 Nitrospira sp.
AGCCCGGCAAGTGCGGCCTCGGCACGGGCCTTGGGATAGCCCAGATTGAGCAGTGCCGACAGGGCGTCCCGATGGGGGCTGGAGGCCGCGCCCGCTGTCGCCATCATCGTGGCCGGTTCGGCGGAGGGGGCGATCTGCGCGACTTTGTCCTTGAGTTCCAGCGCCAATCGGCTGGCGGTCTTTTTGCCCACCCCCGGTACCTGCGACAGGGCCGCTACATCCCCCCGCATAATGGCGCCAGAGAGCGCCTCCGGGGCCAGTGTAGACAGCACTGCCATGGCCACTTTGGGGCCGACCCCGCTGACGCCGATCAACAGCAAAAACAGCGCCCGCTCCTGCTGGGTGATAAAGCCGTACAGCTGCATGGCGTCTTCGCGCACCACCATGTGGATGTGCAGTGCCACGTCAGCGCCTTCCGGCGCAGCCAGGGTGGTCGAAGTCGGGGAGTGCACCTCGTAGCCGACTCCATTCACGTCCACCACCAGCAACTGCTCGGCCCAGAACAGCACCGATCCTTTTAAGTGGGCGATCATCGACCGGCCTGCTGGCTGCGTGGTGACTTGCGGGCAAAGGAGGTGCTACCGGATTGGGCTGCCTCCCCTTTGGTGGGGGCGGTCATACGGTTGTGGTGCATCCACGACAGGTGGCACAGGGCCAGCCCCAGTGCGTCTGCCGCGTGGTCAGAGGCGGGCGGCTCGGGCAGGTTGAGCAGCCGTTGAATCATGAAGATCATCTGCTCCTTGTCGGCCCCGCCGTAGCCGACGATGGCCCGCTTGACGGCGGTGGGGGCGTAGTCGGTGACCGACAGCCGCGCCTGCGCACAGGCCAGCAGAATCACGCCACGGGCCTGGCCCAGTTTGATGGCGGTCTGCGGGTTTTTGGAGACGAAGGTATCCTCCACCGACACCTCGTCCGGGCGGTAGGTTTCGATCAGCTCTGCCACGGCGGTATAGATGCGGTGCAGGCGCTCCGGCATGGGCGCTTTGGCGGGGGTGCGGACATCGCCTTCGTACAGACAGGTGAAGCGCGAGCCGTCCCGTCGGATTACGCCGAAGCCGGTGGCCACGGTGCCGGGATCGACCCCCAGCACCATCATCGGTAGTGGCCCGCAAGCACGGCGATCGGCCTAACCGCCCAAAACCTGTTCGATAATGTCATCGGCGATGTCAAAGTTGGCCGATACCGATTCGATGTCCTCATGGTCTTCTAAAATATCCATGAGCTTGATCATCTTCTCAGCGTCCTTGCCCTCCAGCGACACCTCGTTCTCAGGGATGTTATGCACCCCCTGATCGGCAGGCTCGATACCGGCAGCAGCCAGGGCCTCGGCCACGGCGGCAAAATCGCCCGGCTCGCAGGTGACCTGGTAGTGGTCGTCGATCAACTCCATGTCTTCGGCACCGGCACCTAGAACGATCTCCATCAAGTCGTCTTCGACGACCCCTTCGGCGGTGATCGAGAAGGTGCCCTTTTTATGGAACATCCACGCCACGCAGCCGTTCTCGCCCATGTTGCCCCCGTGTTTGGACAGGG
>JALWRU010000205.1 GCA_026994095.1 Nitrospira sp.
TGCTGCTGGACAAGGACGGCCACCGATTTATGCCGGACTACCATCCCCAGGCGGAGTTGGCGCCCAGAGACGAGGTGGCGCGGGCGATCTGGCAGCAGATGGCCACCAGCGGTGTGGACCATGTGGGGTTGGATATGAGCTGCATGAGCCGCACCCGGCTGGCGGAGCGCTTTCCGACCATCTATGAAATGTGCGACGGGCTGGGGCTGGACGCCACCCGTGAGCCGATTCCCGTCTCCCCGGCGGCCCACTTTATTATGGGGGGGGTGCAGGTGGACGGCTGGGGGCGCACCAGCATACCGGGGCTGTTTGCGGCTGGTGAGGTGGCCTGTACCGGTGTGCACGGGGCCAACCGGCTGGCTAGCAATTCGCTGCTGGAGGCGCTGGTGTTTGGCGATCGGGCCGGTCGGGCCATGGTCAATTCCAGCGAGAATATTGCCAGCGACGCAGGCAGTGAGGCCGCTGTCGAAGTGGTTGAGTCGGCCTTTGAGCGGGTCGGCAAAAAGGCGGTGGCGCCTCGGTCATCGGCAGAAAATTCTCATCTTCACGCGACATTGGGGCACCTGATGTGGAATAATCTTGGCTTGGTGCGCGATGCAAAGGGAATGGGATCCGCGCTGGAATGGATTGATAAGGCGCTCACAAGTGCCCCTTACACCCCTTTTTCCAGAGCGGGGATGGAATGCCTGAATCTACTAAGGGTCGCTCGGGAGATTGCCCGGGCAGCCTTGGTACGCCCCGACGGATTGGGGGCACACTATCGGTCAGATGGAGGGGCTGCCGAGGACACCACAACTGCGCGTGCTTGAAATGACGCGTGTTTCTCAGGACGGGAGGTCTGCTGGTGGGACATAAGACCGAAGTGTTTGCAACGGAGTTTGCAAACCGCTCATTGGAAGAGCTTGTAGAGGGTAAGGTCCGTGGGTTCGTCCACGCCATGCTCAGTGCCGATCAAACCGGCTTATACCATGTATTGTTGGCGGAGTTTGAACGACCGCTGATCGCTACCGCGCTGGAAGCGACGCGGGGCAATCAGGTGGCTGCGGCCCGGCTGCTCGGAATCAACCGCAATACGTTACGTAAAAAGATCAGTGATCTGGGGATCGCGGTGACCCGTCGGCGAGGACGCCCTCCAAGGGTGTTGTCCGAGTCGATCGGAGGGTTGCCACCCCGGGTGACTTGAGGGGCCAGCCTTTTTTTAAGGCCCTTCATCTGTTGAATCCATAGGCCCTGTCGCACTCCTTGCCCCCCAGGTAATAGGTGATGCGGCGGGGCCTTTGGCGTTTTGGAGTGGTCGTTGATGTGCGGTTGTCCCTGCGTCCGGGTGGCCACCACCGATGGTGGTTGACCAGCCCGGAAGCGCCCCGCAATAATCAGATCAAGCCGTCCTCTTCTCGCGCTGATGCGATGGTTGGAATCGGTGGCAATTGTTTAGTGTGGAGGTGTCACATGGCGCAGTCGTCTGCCGCCGGGGCCGAAAAGCCCGCGAAGGATCTGGAAACCTGTATCGCGGAGACGCGTGTGTTCACTCAAGGGGTGGTGGACAAGCTGGGGCTGGCCTTTAACCCGGACCCGGAAGTCAACGAGATGATCGTACAGGGTCTGGCCCGCCATCAGCACAATACCGGCAAGCGGTACTGCCCCTGTTTTGTGATTCAAAACGATCGGGCGCTGGACCGCATCTGCCCCTGTAAGCCGGGCTTGAAAGAAGAGATCCCCAGGGATGGCAAGTGCCATTGCGGCATCTTTTGCGCCACCGACTACACCGGTGACCCCTACACCCCGGCGGAGGGGTAAGCGGTGTTTGTGGCCATGAATCGCTTTCAGGTGAAGCCGGGCAAGGGTGAGGTCTTCGAGTCGGCCTGGAGTTCACGCCAGAGCTATCTGGATCAGGTGCCCGGATTCGTGTCGTTTCGGCTGCTCAAAGGGGAGGATGATGTGTTCATTTCTTACTCCACCTGGGTGGACGAAAACGCCTTTGAGGCGTGGACCGATTCGGACGCATTTGCCCAGGCTCATCGCCAGCGATTGCCGGAAGGGACGCTGGCAGGGCATCCACAATTATCCTGTTTTCAGGAGGTGCTGGTGCAGCAGGCCAAGGTGGTAGAGGGCGCGGATTGACGGGGGAATGCGGCTTGTCAAGGGGGGAATTGCAGGCCGGTTCAGTGCGCTTCGCCTGCCCGCCTGCATTGACATTACGGCCCGCAGGTCCGTATGATCCGGCTTTCATGTTGTATGACAATCAGGGTTGTGTGCCAGCGACACGCAGTGTTGCGGCGTATTCAAGCGAGCCAAACTGGAGGCGGTCTCCGTGACCACGGATTTTATCCCTAGCAATTACCTGCCGGTACTGATCTTTTTTATGATCGCTGCCGCGTTTGGTTTTGTCACCATCATCATGGGCAAACTGGTACGGCCACAAAATCCGTACCGGGAAAAGGCCTTGCCCTACGAGTGTGGTGCGCCACCCATTTCGGATGCGCGCCAGCCGTTCCCCATGCGCTACTACATCATTGCGATGTTGTTTGTGCTGTTCGATATCGAGGCGGTGTTCATGTACCCGTGGGCGGTGGTGTTTAACGACATCGGCATCTACGGGCTGGTGGAGATGGGGCTGTTCATCCTGGTATTGGTGGTCGGCTATGTGTATGCCTGGGGCAAAGGGGCGTTGGAATGGGATTAAACCGAGAATTTGAGTCCGGCGTTTTGACCACCACGGTGGATCAGGCGGTCAACTGGGCGCGCAAGTCGGCCCTGTGGCCGATGACCTTTGGTCTGGCCTGCTGCGCCATCGAGATGATCGCGGTGGTGGCGTCCCGTTACGATGTGGACCGTTTCGGTGCCGGGGTGTTTCGTGGCTCCCCCCGCCAGAGCGATTTGATGATTGTGGCCGGTACCCTGACCCGTAAAATGGCCCCGGTGGTGCGCCGCATCTATGATCAGATGCCGGAGCCGCGCTACGTGATTGCCATGGGTTCCTGTGCTACTTCTGGCAACGTCTACAACACCTATTCGGTGGTACAGGGGGTAGACCAGATTGTGCCGGTAGACGTCTATATCGCCGGTTGCCCACCGCGCCCGGAAGCCTTGATCGACGGCATTTTGATGCTGCAAAAGAAGATCATGGATCAGAAGGTATTTACCAGGTAGGACACCATGACTGACGTGACGAGTAACGAGATCGTGGACAAGGTGCTGGCGGCATTCCCCGGCCGGGTCCGGTCCCACAAAATGTTTGCCGGTGAGCCGTACCTGTCGATCGACAAGGATGGCCTTCGGGATGTATGCCTGCTGCTGCGGGACGACCCGGACCTGGCGTTTGACTACCCGGTGGAGGTCACTGCGGTGGACTACCCGGACGACGCTGAACGGTTTGAGGTGATCCACGTCTTGTGGTCGATCACCCACCGTCGTCGGGTGGTGGTCAAGAGCCGGGTGAGCGAGGGCGACTGCACGGTGGCGTCGGTGGCCGACATCTGGAAGGGTGCCAATTTCATGGAGCGCGAGACCTACGATATGTACGGCATCGTGTTTGAGGGCCACCCGGATCTGCGGCGCATCATGATGACCGACGACTTTGAGGGCTGGCCCCTGCGCAAGGACTTCCCCATCGAGGGGCACGGCTGGCGCGAACAGTTTGACTTTATTCCGCAGGTGGGAGACTGACCATGCAGACCACCGAATATCTGTGGGACCCGGAGAGCGTTACCGAAGACGAAGAGTTGCCGCTGCTGCGGACCGAAAAGTTGATGCTCAACATGGGGCCTCAGCATCCGGCCACCCACGGGGTGTTGCAGGTGATTCTGGAGCTGGAGGGGGAGAAGATCCTCAAGGCCACTCCGTACCTGGGGTACCTGCACCGGGGTACCGAGAAGATCGCCGAAGCGGGCACTTATCAGCAGGTCATTCCGCTCACCGACCGGCTCGATTACATCTGCGCCATGGCCAACAACTGGGCCTATGTGCGCGCGGTCGAAAAGCTGATGCAGGTGAAGGTGCCGGAGCGGGCCGAATGGCTGCGCACGCTGGTGGCCGAGCTGTCACGTATCTCTGGCCATCTGTTCTGGCTGGGTACGCAGGCGCTGGATATCGGTGCCATGACCGTGTTCTTTTATACCTTCCGTGAGCGGGAAGTGTTGCTGGATGTATTTGAACGCATCTGTGGTGCGCGCCTTACCAATAGTTATATGCGTATCGGTGGGGTTGAAAAAGACATCGACGACTGGTGCATCGAGCAGCTGCGCGGCTTCCTGGAGACGTTTCAGGCGCGGGTAGACGAGTACGATACCTTGTTGCAGGACAACCGCATCTGGATTTTGCGCACCAAGGACATCGCCGTGATTACCGGTGAGGACGCCATCAACTTCGGCCTGTCCGGGCCGTCGATTCGTGGCTCCGGTGTGAATTACGACCTGCGCAAGGCCGAGCCGTACGGCTATTACGACCGGCTCGACTTTGAAGTGCCGTTGGGCACCAAGGGTGATACCTACGATCGCTACTACATCCGTGTGCGTGAGATGGAGCAGTCGGCCCACATGGTGCAGCAGTTGCTGGACAATATGCCCGAAGGGCCGTACATGTCCGAGGACCCCAAGCTGGTGCGCCCGGACAAGGTGCTGGTGAACATGTCCATGGAGGCCATGATTCAGCACTTCAAGGTGGTCTGCCACGGCTTTGATGTGCCTAAGGGCGAGACCTATTGCGGTACCGAGTGCCCCAAAGGCGAGTTGGGTTTCTACATCGTCTCCGACGGCAGCGGCAACCCGTACAAGCTCAAGATTCGCGCCCCGTCCTACGTCCATTTGGGCGCGCTGGACCATATGTCACGCGGCTATATGATTGCCGATATCGTGACGGTGTTCGGCAGCTACGATGTGGTGATGGGCGAGTGTGACCGCTAAGGGCCGATGCCCTTTGTGTGACGTTTGCAGGATTGACTAGATAGGTAGTTTGATGACCACCGAGACCGCCAATACCGAATCCCAGGCCGCCGCTTCCGGAGCGGAAGAAGAGTTGGATATGACCCGCGCCTGCGAGATTGCCGAAGAGGAGTTCGGCAAGCAGGGGCCGGTTATCCGTGTGCTGCAAAAGGTGCAGGAAGAGTACGGCTATATCCCGGAGTCCTGGTTACCGGAGATGGCCGATATTCTGGAGGTGCCGCTGGCGCGCATCTTTGGCGCGCTGACCTTTTACTCCCAGTTTTATACCGAGCCCCGGGGCAAGTTTGTGGTCAAGGTCTGTGTCGGTACCGCCTGTCACGTGCAGGGTGCCAAAGACATTCTCGACCGGATGAAAGAGGTCATCGGGGTCGAGTCGGGCGGCACCACTGATGACAGGCTGTTTACGCTTGAGCCGGTGGCCTGTATCGGCTCTTGCGGGTTGGCTCCCCTTTGTTTGATCAATACGGATACGGCGGCCCATCAATCGCCCGCCTCCATGGCCGACATGGTGCAAGCCCTGGCGGACAAAGAGGCGCAAGGTGGTGATGAAGCCGGTGACGAGGTGGCGGCAGCCCCCACTGCTGCAGAGGAGTAGAAGTAAATGTCTGAAGAAACCAAAGAGAGCGCCAGCGCTGTGATGGACGCCCCTGAAGCCACCCCGGTGGGCTCGGTGATGCCCAAACGGTTTGTGCCCTGGCCGGAAGGTTCGGACAAGCCGCGCATCTGGGTTGGATTGGGTACCTGTGGTACTGCCTCCGGCGCGGCCGCCCTGCAAGAAGAGATTGAGGCGTTCTTGAAAGAGAACGATCTGGAAGCGGACATCATGCCGGTGGGTTGTGTGGGTCAGTGCCACAACGAGCCGTTGGTGGACATCCAGATCAAGGGCCGCCCGCGGGTGAGCTACAAAAAGGTCTCCAGCAAAAACCTCACCCAGATCCTCAAAGAGCATCTGATCGATGGTTCAGTAGCCAAGCGGGCTGCCTTTGGGCAGTTGCCCCACCCGGATGAGGCCCAGGAACTGTACGACGGCATCCCCATGTTCCACGAGACCCCGTTCTTCAAGGACCAGGTCAAGATTGTGATGCAGCGTTGCGGGGTGATCGACTACAACTCCATTGATGACTATCTGGCCACCGGCGGGTATATGGGGCTGAAGCGCGCCTTTGAGATCGGTCAGGATGCGATCATTGACGAGATGAAAAAGTCCGGCCTGCGTGGCCGTGGCGGGGCCGGTTTCCCCACCTGGATGAAATGGAAGTTTGCTCGCGAAGCGCCGGGCGGTCCGAAGTACATGGTCTGTAACGCCGATGAAGGCGACCCGGGTGCCTTTATGGACCGGGCCGTGCTGGAGGGCGACCCACATACCCTGCTGGAAGGGATGATTATCGGCGCCTACGCCGTGGGGGCCAAATTTGGTTACATCTACTGTCGGGCCGAGTACCCGCTGGCCATCAAAAT
>JALWRU010000206.1 GCA_026994095.1 Nitrospira sp.
GGCATGAACGCCACCAGCACGTTTTTACCCAGCGCCAGTTCACCCTGCTCGGTGGACGGGCCATCACAGAGGATGGCACCCACCTCCACCCGCTGGCCGATGTTGACCAGCGGTTTCTGGTTCATGCAGGTGTTCTGGTTGGAGCGCTGCCACTTGATGAGCGAATAGATATCCACCGGTCCACCGTTGGCGATCTGGTCGTCATCCACCCGCACCACGATGCGGGCTGCATCGGCGCTCTCTACGACGCCGGGCCGCAGGGCGCGCAGCACATAACCGCAATCACGGGCGACGATATGCTCCATGCCGGTCCCCACCACCGGGGCCTCCGACTGCAACAGCGGTACGGCCTGACGCTGCATGTTGGAGCCCATCAATGCCCGGTTGGCATCGTCGTTCTCAAGGAACGGAATCAGCGAAGTCGCCACACTGACGATCTGTCGGGGCGAGGCGTCCATGTACTCGACATTTTCCGGTGCCAGAATCGGGAAGTCCCCACTCTGCCGCACCAGAATCATGTCGTCCTTGAAGCTACCGTCCTTATTGACCGGCGTGTTGGCCTGGGTGATGGCGTGATGTTCGCCCTCCACCGCTGACAAGAACTCCACCTGATCCGTCACCTTACCATCCGTCACCTTGCGGTAAGGGCTTTCGATGAAACCGAAACGGTTGATCTGGGCATAGGTCGCCAGCGAGGTGATCAGACCAATGTTCGGCCCCTCCGGGGTCTCGATCGGGCAGATCCGACCGTAGTGGGTCGGGTGCACATCGCGCACGTCGAAACCGGCCCGCTCACGGGTCAGACCGCCCGGTCCCAAGGCCGAGAGACGCCGTTTGTGGGTGATCTCCGACAGGGGGTTGGTCTGGTCCATAAACTGGGACAACTGGGACGAACCGAAGAACTCTTTAATGGCCGCCGATACCGGCTTGGCGTTGATCACATCGTGGGGCACGGCCTCGGCCAACTCCACCAGATTCATGCGCTCTTTAACGGTACGCTCCATGCGGACCAGACCGATGCGGAACTGGTTCTCCAGCAACTCACCCACCGCACGAATGCGGCGGTTGCCCAGGTGATCAATGTCATCAATCTCACCCCGGCCCGAGCGCAGCGCCACCAGATAACGCACCACTTCCACCACATCGGCAGCGGCCAACGTACGGTGATCCAGCGGCAGGTCGATGCCCAGTTTGGCATTCAACTTCAGACGCCCCACCTGGGACAGGTCGTACCGTTTGGAGTTGAGGAACAGGTCGGCAAACAGCGCCTCGGCAGCCGCCACCGTAGGGGTCTCACCCGGACGAATCCGTTTGTAGATCTCGACCTTGGCCTCGTCCTCCCCGGCGACGTTCTCCAGTGCCAGGGTGTCACGAATGACCGGCAGCACCCGCACGCCATCGATAAACAGCAACGACAGTTGTGAGATGCCCGCGCCGACCAACTCGGCCATTTTTTCTTCGGTGATCTCCTGGTTGCGCTCGACCATCACTTCACCGGACTTGGGGTCCATGATGTCGTGGGCGGCCACCCGCCCAATCAGCCCTTCGCGCAGCAGTGGAATCGTTGTAATTCCAGCAGCTTCTAACCGCTTGATGGCCACCTTGGTGATCTTGTGACCCTCTTTGACGATCACGTCCTTGCCCTTGGCGGCCTTGATCGGCGCAATGGCCCGCATGCCCGCATGGATCTCGGGGTTCAACTCAGCGGTGACCTTGTCACCCTTGAGATGCACCTCCTCCACCGGGTAGTACATGGACAGAATGTCTTCGGTAGAGTACCCGAAGGCCTTCAGCAGTACCGTGGCCGGCAGCTTGCGGCGGCGGTCAATACGCACGTGCAGCAGGTCTTTAATATCGAATTCCAGGTCCAGCCAGGAGCCACGATAGGGGATCACACGGGCCGAATACAGCACCTTGCCACTGCTGTGGGTCTTGCCCTTGTCGTGGGTGAAAAACGCGCCGGGGGAGCGGTGCAACTGGCTGACGATCACCCGCTCGGTACCGTTGATGACAAAGGTACCGGTGTCGGTCATCAGCGGTAGTTCGCCCAGATAGACCTCCTGCTCCTTGACGGCAACCGGCGCGGCACCCTTCTCCTTCTGCCCCGGCTCCCACACCACCAGACGGGCGTTGATACGCAGGGAAGCGGCGTAGGTCATACCCCGCTCAAGACACTCACGCACATCGAACTTGGGCTTGCCCAGCGAGTACTCAACGAACTCAAGCTGGGCGGTACCGTTGTAATTCTGGATCGGGAACACGCTGGAGAAGGCGGCCTGTAGACCCACATCCTCGCGCTCTCCCGGAGCCAGGTGTTTTTGTAGAAAGACCTCGAAAGAGCCAGCCTGCACCTTGATCAGGTTCGGGGCTTCAAAACCCTTACGCTCTTTGCTGAAGTCAAGACGTTCACGCAATCCACACTGGACGGTATGAGCCATTCTTATTTATTCCTACCTACACCAAGCCAAAAAGAGGGGTGGGCAGGGCCACAAACGCCCTGCCCACCGACACACGCCGTCGGGTATGCAGTTGCGATACCCGACGGTTTATCTTGCAGTCGCCTTACTTGATGTCGACCTGGGCACCAGCCTCTTCCAGCTTGGTTTTGGCCTCCTCGGCATCCTCTTTGGAGACCCCTTCCTTGACCGCTTTGGGGGCGGACTCAACCACTTCCTTGGCCTCTTTCAGGCCCAGGCCGGTGATCTCGCGAACCGCCTTGATGACAGCGATTTTCTTGTCGCCGGCACCCAGCAGCATTACGTCAAACTCGGTCTTCTCCTCAGCGGCAGCACCGCCGTCGCCACCAGCGGCAGGGGCAGCAACGGCCACCGGCGCAGCCGCCGACACACCAAACTTCTCTTCCAGCGCCTTCACCAGGGTGTTCAGCTCCAGAACCGTCATCTCTTCGATGGCGGAAATCATCTCATCAGCACTCAACTTAGCCATGTCTCAAATCTCTCTTAACATTAAATAAAACAAGTCGGTCTGCCCGTAAAACCCGGGCCACAATTCACTCGCTCAGGGCGGTCAGGCAGCGTCTTTCTGCTGGGCCACGGCATCCAGTGCGTACACCAGCGAACCGAGGGTGGCAGACAACACGCAGGCCAAGCCGCTGATGGGGCTCATCATCGAGCCACACATCCGGCCAAGCAGCTCTTCGCGGCCTGGCAGGTCGGCAATGGCGTTGACACCGGACACGTCCAGCACTTCACCTTCAATGAGGCCAGCAGAGATGCTGAAGGCCTCGGCCTCCTTGGCAAATCCTTTGACCACCTTGGCGGTCTGCGCAGGGTCGCCATAGGCGAACACCACACCGACCGGGCCGGTAAAGAACCCGTCCAGCGACTCGGCGTCACTACCCTGAATGGCCCGACGGGCCAGAGAATTGCGCACCACCCGGAATTGCCCGTCCGATTCGCGTAAGCCCTTGCGGAACTCAGTCAACTGACTGACAGAAAGGCCTTTATATTCAGCCACTACTGTCAGCGTTGAGCGCTCGAACAGCTCCCGGATGGAGTCAATCTGAGTCTGTTTTTCAGTACGATTCACTACACTCCTTCCCAACTATGGGTTGTATTTTCTCCCGATGGTGGATGGGAGCAACCCCCGCTGGTCGGGCGTACGTTGCCCCGGCAACTCCATCTCGGTGGGTGAGTCTCCTCATTAAGCGCGACAACGCCGCGCGCCCACGGTCTCAGATGGCCCCGGACAGATGCCCGGCGGCCGGTGGTAGGAGGTGCCGCTTACAACACCTCCAAAATTGTTAACCTACCAAACGTGACACGGTCACCGGGTCCAGCTTGATGGCCGGCCCCATGGTGCTGCTCATGGTGACACTCTGCACATAACGACCCTTGGCAGAGGACGGCTTGGCCTTGAGGATGGTCTCCAGCAGGGCCATAAAATTCTTGGTCAGGGCATCCGCATCAAAGGAGGCCTTGCCAAACGGCGCATGGATGATCCCGGCCTTCTCCACCTTGAAGTCCACCTTACCGGCGCGGATCTCTTTGATGGCATTACCTACATCGAAGGTCACGGTACCGGTCTTCGGCGTCGGCATCATGCCACGCGGCCCCAGCACCTTCCCTAACCGACCCACGTGGGCCATCATGTCCGGGGTGGCAACCACGGTGTCGAACTCGAGCCAGCCGCCCTGAATCTTCTCGACCAGTTCCATGCCGCCCACGCTGTCGGCACCAGCGGCCTCGGCCTCAGCAACCTTGTCGCCCTGAGCAAACACGACGATGCGAACGGTCTTGCCGGTACCACCGGGCATCACCACACTGCCACGGACCATCTGGTCCGAGTGGCGCGGGTTGACCCCCAGCTTGAAGGCCACGTCGATGGTCTCGTCAAACTTGGCCGAAGCGCATTCGCGCACCAGCGCAATGGCCTGATCCAACTCCACAAATCCTGGCACCATCTTCTTTTCGAGTGCCGCTGTACGCTTGCCCATCTGACCTAACCCCGCTCTGAAATAAAAACTTGTATGACCCCACGCGCCTGAACGGCGTCGTATCAGCCTTCTACCTTGATGCCCATGCTGCGGGCGGTGCCCTTGACGGTCTGCACTGCACCGGCCAGATCGACTGCGTTCAGATCGGGCATCTTCTGCTTGGCGACCTCTTCTATCTGCGCCAGAGTGATGGTTCCTGCCACCTCCTTGATGGAGTTGGCCGCACCCTTGGACAGCTTGATGGCCTTTTTCAACAGATCGGAGACCGGCGGAACCTTGGTGATAAAGGTAAACGACTTGTCGTTAAATACCGTGATCACAACCGGAATCACACTCCCGGCCTGCTCCTGCGTACGGGCGTTAAATGCCTTGCAGAACTCCATGATGTTGACGCCGTGCTGACCCAATGCCGGACCGATCGGGGGGGCCGGGTTGGCCTTGCCCGCCGGGACCTGCAATTTGATGTAGCCACTAATCTGCTTTGCCATGACGCTCGCTTTTTACCCAAACTCAAACAGAAAACAACGTATGCGAGCTTGCCCGCATACACAAAATTTAAATCAGGCCGCTTCGACCTGCAAAAAGCCCAGCTCCACCGGGGTGGAACGACCAAAGATCGTTACCATCACCTTCAGTTTGGCTGACCCTTCCAGCACCTCGTCCACGGAGGCGACAAAACCAGAGAACGGCCCCTCGATGATGCGCACGCTGTCACCCACCGAGAAGTCCACCGATTCACGCGGCGGCCGTACACCCGTCTCGATCTGGTAGAGAAGATCGTTGATCTCCTCTGGCTCCAGCGGTGCAGGGTCCCGCCCACCGACAAATCCGGTGACCTTGGGAATGCCCTTGATCAGATGCCACACCTCATCGGTCATGACCATCTGCACCAGCACATAACCGGGGAAGAACTTACGATTGGCGCGGCGTTTTTTGCCACCACGAATCTCGATCACCTCTTCGGTCGGCACCTGGATGTCGCAGATCCGGTCTTCAAAACCGAGCGATTTCACCCGTTCTTCAAGACTCTGCTTTACCCGACTCTCAAACCCGGAGTAAGCCTGCACCACGTACCAACGGGCATCCGGATGGACCACCTTCGGCTCCGACTCGCCCAACAACGGCTCGACACCGCCCGCAGCAGCCTGAGGGGCCTCCACCTCGATTGAGTCGTCATTCAATTTTGGCTCGGTATCGCTCACCGAATGATCACTCCGACTACCTTCAACCACAGGCTGTCAAACACTGACAAAAACAGCCCCAGCACCAGGACAAACACAATGACAACCGCGGTCGAACCCATGGTTTCGCTCCGTCCGGGGAACGCCACCCGCTTCACCTCGGCTCGCACCTCACTCAGGAAATCCCGAATGCGCCCGAATAATTTGCCCAACGCTACCTCCGATCCGCGAAAACTGTCGACCAATAACCGGTGGCAGGGCAGGAGGGATTCGAACCCACAACATGCGGTTTTGGAGACCGCCGCTCTACCAATTGGAGCTACTGCCCTACATCCCGGAATTGCCTGACCAGGACTACTTCACCTCGCGGTGTGCAGTGTGTGTACGACAGAACCGGCAATACTTGGACAGCTCCAGGCGGTCCGGATTGTTGCGCTTGTTCTTCATGGTGGAGTAGTTGCGACGTTTACAGTCGCCACACGCCAACGAAATAATCTCTCGCACGTTGTTACTCCACGATCTCGGTAATGACACCCGCGCCAACGGTACGACCGCCCTCACGGATGGCGAAACGCAGACCTTCTTCCATGGCGATGGGGGTGATCAGCTCGACCGACAACGAGATGTTGTCTCCCGGCATCACCATCTCCACACCCTCGGCCAACTGCGCCACGCCGGTCACATCCGTGGTACGGAAGTAAAACTGCGGCCGGTAGCCGTTGAAGAACGGCGTATGACGACCCCCCTCATCCT
>JALWRU010000207.1 GCA_026994095.1 Nitrospira sp.
AGCACGAATGATCGACCTGCCCAAAACCACCCGCATCTATGTAGCGGGCCACCGGGGCATGGTGGGTGCGGCGCTGGTGCGGCAGCTAAACGCCGCCGGGTTCGATCAGATCATCACCCGCACTTCGGCAGAACTTGACCTGCGAATTCAAGCGGATGTGGCCGCTTTTTTTGCCACAGAACAGCCGCAGGTGGTGTTGCTGGCAGCGGCCAGGGTGGGCGGGATTCTGGCCAATAACAACCAGCCTGCCGAGTTTATCCATGACAATCTGGTCATTCAGAGCAACGTCATCGAGCAGGCCTACCGCAACGGCGTCAAGCGGCTGCTATTTTTGGGCAGCTCTTGCATCTACCCACGGGAGTGCGCCCAGCCCATGGCCGAGTCGGCCCTGCTGACCGGCCCGCTGGAGCCGACCAACGCGCCCTATGCGGTGGCCAAGATTGCTGGCATCACCCTGTGTGAGTCCTACAATCGTCAATACGGCACCGACTATCTGGCGGCCATGCCCACCAACCTGTATGGCCCCGGTGACAACTACGATTTACAGGGTTCCCATGTGCTGCCTGCCATGATCCGCAAGTTCTCCGAGGCTAAAACCAGCGGCGCACCGAGTGTCACCCTGTGGGGCACTGGCAGCCCCCGGCGGGAGTTTTTGCATGTGGACGATCTGGCCGAGGCCTGCCTGTTTCTGCTGGGTCGTAGCCACAGTGAGCAGGGCACCCTGCCGCTGGTGAACGTGGGCTGGGGTAAAGACATCTCCATCCGCGAACTGGCCGAGCTGGTACAGCGTACCGTCGGTTATACCGGTGAGATCATCTGGGACACCGACAAGCCGGACGGCACCCCGCAAAAACTGCTCAACATCGACCGCATTGTCGGGATGGGTTGGTCGCCACGCATCGATCTGGCCGAGGGGGTGGCCCGCACCGTGGCCCACTACCAGCAGGAGGTGGCCGAAGGGTACGCCCGCGCCTGACGTGCCCCCGGTCCCTGTTTCCCAGTCGTTAGCGGTCCAATGGCACCCGTTTTGACCGGTCATGTATGCCCCCACCGTCTTGCCCGACGCAGGGTAGACTGCTGACATGTGCGGACTGGCTGGGTTCCTCACCCTCAATACCACGCCAGAGGATTGGTCAGCGCAGGTGCGCCGCATGACCGACCAGATCACCCACCGGGGGCCGGACGATAGCGGTGTGTGGGTAGATGAAGCTGCCGGGGTGGCCCTGGGGCATCGCCGCCTGTCCATCGTCGACCTGTCACCCCACGGTCATCAGCCGATGGTGTCCTCATCCGGGCGCTACATGGTGGTCTTCAACGGTGAAATCTACAATTTTCGGGCCTTGCGAGACGACCTGGCCACCATGGGCGCGGTGTTTGAGGGTCATTCAGACACCGAGGTATTGTTGGCAGCGCTGGAGGCCTGGGGGGTGGTAGAGACCCTGTCCAAACTGGTGGGCATGTTTGCCATTGCCCTGTGGGACCGGGAGCGTCGTCATCTGACCCTGATCCGTGACCGGATGGGCGAAA
>JALWRU010000208.1 GCA_026994095.1 Nitrospira sp.
CTTGCGACCGCGCAGGTAACGCAGGGCGATAAAGAGGGTGAGTGGCACCGGGGTTACCCCTTGGGGCGCATCTGCGGGAACAGGATCACGTCGCGAATGGAGCTGTTACCGGTCATTAACATTACCAGCCGGTCGATGCCGATACCGGCCCCGCCGGTGGGTGGCATACCGTGCTCCAGCGCACGCAGATAGTCCTCATCCACATCGTGGGCCTCGTCATCGCCAGCGGCCTTTTGTGCGGCCTGATCCTCAAACCGGGCACGCTGATCGAGGGGGTCGTTCAACTCGGAGAAGCCGTTGGCGATCTCCTTGCCGTCGATAAACAGCTCAAACCGGTCGGTCAGGCGTGGGTCGGAGGCCTTGCGCTTGGCCAGTGGCGAAATCTCTACCGGATAGTCCACCACAAAGGTGGGCTGAATCAGCTCTTTCTCGACAAACTCACCAAACAGTTCGTCCCAAACCTTGCCTAAAGACGCCCCTTTGGGGATATCGAGGCCCTTGTCACGGGCGTAGGCCGTCAGTTTGTCCACGTCATAGAGGTCGGCTTCTGCCACCCCGGCGCGCTCGGTTAACAAGGTTCTAAATGGCAGCCGTTGCCAACGTCCCGACAGATCGATATGACGGGCAGTCTCATCATCCCCCACCGTCAACGGGCCGTCGTGGCCCACGCTTTTGGCCACGTCACTGACGAGCGCCTCCACCCGGTCCATCAAGACCTGATCGTCGGCGCAGGATTCATAAAATTCCAGCATGGTGAACTCTGGATTGTGGGTCAGATCCATCCCTTCGTTACGGAAGTTGCGATTGATCTCAAACACCCGCTCAAAGCCGCCCACGATCAGCCGTTTCAAATACAGCTCCGGGGCGATACGCAGATAGAGGGGCATGTCCAGGGCATTGTGATGGGTCACAAACGGGCGCGCGGTGGCACCGCCCGGATGGTCCTGCAACATGGGGGTTTCCACCTCCAGATAGTCCAGCCCGGTCAGGTGGCTACGGATGGCGGCCATGATTTTGGATCGCACCACAAAGGTGGCCTTCACCTCCGGGTTCACAATCAGGTCCAGATAGCGCTGCCGGTAGCGGGTCTCCTTGTCGGACAGGCCGTGAAATTTTTCTGGCAGCGGGCGCAGGGCCTTACTTAAATGGGTAACCCCGGTGACATGAATACTCAACTCGCCGGTACGGGTGCGGAACAGGTTGCCCTCGATCCCCAAAAAATCACCCAGATCGGCGGCCTTGTAGATGTCGTACAGCGGCTCGCCGATCTCGTCCCGTTTGAGGTAGATCTGGATGCGGCCGGAGCCGTCCTGTAGCTGGGCAAACCCGGCCTTGCCCATGCGCCGCTTGGCCACCATGCGGCCTGCCACCGATACGGTGATGGGGCTGGCGGCCAGCGCCTCTTCATCCAACGGGCGGTCGCCGTCGTAGTCCCTGAGAATGGCTTGCGTCTTGTGGCTGGCGACAAAGGCCTGACCGTAGGGGGCGATACCCGCCTCAGTAAGGACCTCCAGTTTGGACAGGCGCATACGCACCTGATCGTTCATTTCGGGAAGCGGTGGTTTAGAGGACATGAAAATTCTTTGCAAAGTGGCGACAGACAACAGATAGACGATGCCGCAGGCGATGTCAGGCGTGGATGGTAGGGCTTTGAACTACCACCGCGCAAGCGTAGCCGCCATTCACCCGGCCTGCGCCTCCCAAAAGTGGGCCATATCCGTTGGCATCGGACTGACAACTGTCAATCGCTGGCCCGTGTGTGGATGGTCCAGCGCCAACCCGGAAGCGTGCAAGGCATGGCGCGGCAAACGCAACGATTCGGCCATTGCCCGGGTCCAGCCGCTGGCCCGAAAACGCAGGTGCCAACGTTCATCCGGCCCGTACAGCTTGTCTCCTACCAACGGATGCCCCAACCATTGCAGGTGGACCCGAATCTGGTGAGAACGCCCGGTCTGCGGAGCCACCTCCAATAGCGAAAATTCACCGCGCCGCTCGATGACCCGGTAGTCAGTCACACAGGGCCGTGCTCTCTCCCCGTCTACCGCCTGTTTTTTGTTGACGGCACCCCCGAGCGCGCGGCCAATAGCGACTTCGATGCGGCCCGAATCGTCCGCTACCCGCCCCTCCACAATCGCCAGGTACTGCTTGCTCACGGTACGGGCCTCAAACTGTCCGGCCAGATGACGGATGGCGGCACGGGTGCGGCCTATGATGAGCAGACCCGAGGTCTCCCGATCCAGCCGATGGGCCAACTCCAGAGTCTCGTCCTGCCACCACTCCCGCCGCACCAGTTCGTGCAGGCTCATCTGCGGGCGTGGGTGGGTACGGTGGGGCAACAACCCGGCCGGTTTTCCCACCACCAACAGATGCGGGTCGTCCAGGTAGACCGGCAGGTCGAACAGCGGCGTGCGGGTCAACTCGCCTGCAGACGCCGGGTCGACTGACAGCATATCGACCGACAAGCGGGCTAACCCGCCTGCATGGCCTGATCATTTGCCGCCCGATGACCGTAGACCGTGTAATCGATCTCCTGAAAGATGGTATCGAGCCACTCACACTCCTTGAGGTGGGCTTCATCGATACGGTTACCCAGAATTTCTTCGTACAGCCGGGTAAAACGCATCACATGATTACGGGTGCGGCCTACTGCATACTCCACCGTGGTATCGGTGGTCATGATAAAAGCCCAATCGCTGCTCTGGGCCAGCAGCAGCTCCCGCGCCGCCTGATTGAGCGCTCGCAGCAACAACCCATCGGCCTCGCTGGCATCCGGAAAGCGCTGCGCCAGCTCGCACATACGGTCGGCAGCCATATGCAGATGGCGATAGATCCAGGCGTTGGAGCCTTCCAGCCAGTACTCCGAATAGCCGCCTGCACCCCAGCTCGACAGGGCCGGAGTGGCCACCTGATTGACCGGATGTTCGGCCAGATAGGTTATCGGTGTCACCAGCCGCACCGCCTCCTGATCAAAGGCAATCTTGCGGATCAGGAACTCTAGAAACTGCGGTCCTTCGTACCACCAGTGACCAAACAGTTCCGCATCGTAGGGGGCCACCACCAGCGGCGGGCGACCCCCCATCAGATCGGACAGATGATCCATCTGCGCCTGCCGGTTATAGAGGAAGTTGCCCGCGTGTTCGGCGGCCTTCTCTACCGCACGGGTGCGGTCGTAATACTGTTTGTGTTCCACCCCTTTGCCGGTAATGGCGTGGTACTTGATGCCGGTGTGGACCCGGATGCCGTCCGGGTGGATATAGGGGCCGATGGTATCCAGGTCCAGATCAAAGCCGATATCCCGGTAAAAGTCCCGGTAACAACCGTCACCGGGATACCCTTCGTCGGCGCTCCACACCTGTCGGCTGGACTCCACATCGCGCCCGAACGCGGCCACTCCGGTGGGGGTAATCAATGGCGCAAACGCACCTCGCTGAGGCCGGGTGGAGGCGTGCAGAATGGCGTGGGTCTCCACTAAAAAGAACTGGATGCCCGCCTCTTTGAGCCAGCGATCGACCCCCGGATAGTAGCCACACTCCGGCAGCCAGATCCCCCGCGGGCCACGGCCAAAGTGCTTTTCATAATTCTTGACCGCCACCTGAATCTGCGCCCGCACAGCGGTTTCATTTTGCATCAACGGCAAAAAACCGTGGGTGGCACCGCAGGTGATGATCTCCAGTACACCCGTGTCCTGAAAGCGGCGGAAGGCCCCCAGCAGGTTACGCTGGCAGACCTGCTCGAACACCTGCATCTCTTCCACAAAGCGGGCACGGTAGTACTCCGCAAGGCCGCGTTGCTCGGGTGCATTGACGTTGCGGACAATCTCTTTTTCAGCCAATTCGATGGAGCGCGCCAGACGGCGCTGGTACCGCTCCATCAACATGGGGTCGGCCAGCATCTCACACAGGGGCGGGGTGAGGCTCATGGTGAACTCGAACGGTACCCGCTCGTTCACCAGCCGGTCCATCATCTGGACCAGCGGGATGTAGGTTTCGCCAATGGCTTCAAACAGCCAGTCTTCCTCCATGAAGTCCGGATATTCCGGATGTCTCACAAAGGGCAGGTGGGCGTGCAGAACGAGGGCAAGCAGACCCTGTTTCACGGTGGCTCCTTTTTAACGATGCAGACGGCCCTGTGGACCGCCAAAAAACTCAATCAAACGGGCCGGTTGGCACTGCCTCCGGGTGACGACGGTACCCACCCTTGCCAGGGCAAATGTGCCATCTGCGCCGAACCAGCCGCCGCGGGCATACCGCCAGACAGGGCCAGAATGGAGGCAAAGGTCTCATCCCGTACCGCCCACTCCGGATCGACCCGGTGGGAGGGGCCATCCGCCGGGGTGGTGATGGTGGCGCTCTCTGCCAGCAGCACAAAACTGCCGTCCGGTCCCAGCAACCCCAACTGCACCCGGACCGCATCCCAGCGTTCTTCCAAATGAAAAAACCATTCACCGATGCGGTCATGCACCTGAATCTCAACCGTGTCACCACGATCGACGGCCTCTATTCGCAACACCATCCGGGCCAGATCACCCGCCTTGGCACGGGCAGCCTGCAGGTCAACCTCGCGGACCTCCCAATAGGCGTAAAAATGGTGGGGCTTCTGCGCCATCACCACCACCTGTGTGGTGTCGTACCCCTGCGGCAGGTCGGCGGTGGGCCGCAGCGGGAATAGCTCGGCCTTGTTGTTACCGGCCGATACCGGTGGCAAAGACGCTGGCGGGGGCGTGGCCGGGTCATGGACCGGGGTCATTGGTGCGGTGTCCATGCGCGCCCGTACCTCAGCGATTAACGCTTCTTGCGGCTGATCCGTCACGACCACACCCAGCTCTTTGGCCAGCGCGGTCAACGCCACCAACCCCATCTGCTCCAACTCTCTGGCCTGCATCAAACCCGCTCCTGCTTGCATATAAAAATGGGGCAGTACGCCCCGTCACCCGGTGGGCCCACCGCATGGCTTTCCCCATACCCGGATTGTAACAAAATTTCGTGTGACAGGCGGGTCTGCACGGACCCGCCATACCGCTTTAGCACAGCTACTGGAGGCTCTGCTTCATCCGCTCCAGGTACTCAGAGGCCGCCTGATCCACATTGGCCACCCCGATACTGGTGGCAAACTGTTTAAGATAGGAACGCAGGTACAGTCCGGGCGGCAACGTGGTGTAGCGCTCGGCCTCAATATCGTGCAGGTAGTACTCGGCAATTTTAGTCCGTGCCGAGATCGACTCCAACGTAATCCCACGCGCCTCTCTCACCGCACGAAACGACTCACCGGTACAGGGCGATAGCTCTACCTTCTGATCGCCTGATGCGGGTAGTCGATCCGGTGTCGATGTTTTGATCTCATCGCCCGGCAGTGGTCGGGGCGCAGACACCGGGTCTGAAACCACCAATGTCGGCGTGGCAGGCACGGCAACAGCAGGATGGTCAGACGGTGCGGGAGTCGCTACCGGCTGCTCTTCAACCACCGGGTCCGACGGCGGTGCCGTCTGGCCGACGGCCTGCTCATCAGCAACCGGCCCGGCGGTCGGCGTGACCACCGGCGCGTCGGTCTCATCGGTGACCGGCACATCCGCTGGCTCATTCGATGCTGACGTGGGGTCATCCTCCGGTGCAACGACAGGCGCTGCGTTGTCAGTTCGGGCTTCGTCAGCAGCCTCGTCCTCTGGGGACATGGGCGGCGTCACGTAGGAGTGATCGAAATGCTCCATATCGTAGGCACGCCGCTTCACCGGGTCCGACAATACCTTGTAGGCCTCGTCCAGATGCTCCTGTACCACGCTCAGGTCGTCCCCCACAAACAGCCCGTAAGTGGCCATGGAGTTACCGTTGACCAGATCGATTTGCTGCTTGTAAGCCGCCTCAATTTCAGACATGCTGGCGCGCTGGCTGATCTCCAGCAATTCGTAATGATTGCCTTGGGTGTAGTAACTCATTGGTTGGATTGCAACCAGTCCAGCTCAAGCTGTTCGTCGTTGAGCAGGTTGTGCATGAGCCGGTCGACACAGCGGGCAGGGCTGGCGTAGGGGTAGGCGCTGACCGCCGGTTTACGCTCGCGGGCCGACTTCCACACGGTGTCGTCGTACTCCACATAGCCGGAGTAATCCATGCGGATACCAAAGTATTTTTCAACCGAGCTGCGCATGGAAAAACCCAGGGTTAGATCATCCACCGAGCGTACCTGATTGACCACCAGCCGGGGGCGTAACTTCTGCAACCCGGTCCGCAGCACTTCTCCAACCTCTGCATCGGCCTCGCAAATACGCTCAACCATGTCGTGCACCGTATGCACACCGAGGGCATTTTTCAGGTCCATGGCCTGTTCCACCAACTGCCGGATCTGATACTTCTTGGCCACCATTTTCATATATCGAAAGTAGGT
>JALWRU010000209.1 GCA_026994095.1 Nitrospira sp.
CGGCCCGGACACCGTCCTTGGCCTGTTCAAGGATAGCACCGGGTAAATCAGGTATTCGTTCTGGTCCGGCTTGTGGTACTGGTAGAAACGGCGGGGTCGCAAATTCGGCTGGCTCCGGCTGCCAATCACGGGGGGGCGGATCATCCAAAATGGCCCACATGGGTTTGCGCTCCCCCGCACGGCCTCGCCAGATTTGCTTCACCGGCAAGTTGTTCACTCCGCTCGCCAGAATCTCACTCATCGACTTACGTTTAAATACCAAATCGTCCATAGGATTATCCTAACCAGTTAGTAAAATTCCAGCAAAAAAAGAAACGGCCTCTTTACCATTCCCGCCCGTTCCAATTACAACCTGACTTGAACGCTCAAGACCTTGCGGTTCTTGCCATGTTGTCCCCGCCGCAAGGCCCGCACCTCTCACCCCAAACCATCAAGCCTGACGCAGAAAAAACCGATATACTAGAGACGGTTTTATCGTCTGACGTGCCGCTTGTGGCACCCGAAATACGGAGCAATGGATTGATCCGACCCAATTCCCACGCCGATCACGCTGCACGGATCATTCAGGTGGCCCGCCAGCAACTGCCCGCCGACCTGTTGATTGCCGGCGCACAACTGGTGAATGTGGTATCGGGTGAAATCTACCCGGCCAACGTGGCCATGGTGGGCGATACCATCGCCGCCATCGGCCCGGAATACAACGACGCCACCGAGACTATCGACGCCAGCGGCAAGTTCATCCTGCCCGGTTTGATCGATGCCCACATGCACATCGAAAGCTCCATGCTGACCCCGGCAGAGTTCGCCCGTGCGGTGGTGCGGCGAGGCACCACATCGATCGTCATCGACCCCCACGAAATCGCCAACGTGCTGGGCATGGAAGGCATCAAATACATTCTGTCTGCCAGCCAGGGGCTGCCCATGAACCTGTTTGTCATGGCCTCCTCCTGCGTGCCTGCCACCAACATGGAGACCGCCGGAGCCGCCTTTGGGGCTGGTGAGATCAACGAATTATTAGGCTGGGACCGGGTCATCGGCCTGGCGGAGATGATGAACGTTCCGGCGATTCTGTCGCAGACCGACGACGCCCTGAATATGCTGGCTGCCGCCCGCACTCGTGGGCTGCCGGTAGACGGTCACGCGCCCGGTATGAGCGGCCCGGATCTGGTGGCCTACGCCGCCGCCGGGGTGCGCTCGGACCACGAATGCACCACCCCGGAAGAGGCCCTGGAAAAGCTGCGACTGGGCATGTACCTCATGATCCGCGAAGGCTCTGCGGCCCGCAATATGGAAGACCTCTTACCGGTGGTCAACGACGGTAACCACCGCCGCTGCCTGCTGGTGTCTGACGATACCCACCCGCAAGAGCTGCTCACCCGTGGCCATATGGATCACTCCCTGCGGCGGGCGGTATCACTGGGAATGGACCCCATGCGCGCCATCCAGATGGTGACCATCAATTCGGCTCAGGCCATGGGCCTCCGGGAGCGCGGTGCGGTGCTGCCCGGCTACCGGGCAGCAC
>JALWRU010000210.1 GCA_026994095.1 Nitrospira sp.
CCTCCGACGAGGCCGATGCGGACGCCCCTACCGAGTTCAACCTCGAAGAGATGCTCGAGTCCACCACCCATGCCATCCCTACGGCAGATGGTGAGGACGACAACCCCATTCTGGACAGCATGGACTTCGGGCAACTGTCGCTGGACAACCCGAATGAGGAGGACAGCGCACCCCTCTCACCTGAGAACGTGCTGGCCAGCGATGAATTCGACGACGACAATAACCAGCTCCGTCAGCAGGCCTTTGACCGTCTGGATGCGGGCGAGTTTGAGGCCTCTCTGAGCCTGTTCGATCAGTTTGTCAGCAAATCCCTGGAGCGCGGTGAATTTCAGGAGGCCGACACCGCGTTGCGGGCCTATCTGGCCATCGATCCGGACAATGCCCGTGCCCACGAAATCCATCTGCGGATCTTCGCCGACCGTGAACCGGAGCAAGAGGCCGAGACGCTGGAAAAGCTGATCTCCCTGTATCAGAACAGCCAGCCTGACCGGGCCGAGGCCTACATCAAACGGCTCGACACGCTGGGTGATCCGTCACTGGCATTGACCGATTTTGGTGCTTCGACTCCAGAGGCACCTGCACCGCCGGTGTGGGACGGTGGTAGCGCTGGTTTTGGTGATGCCTTTGCAGCCGACAGCACTGATGACACACCGCTGGATATCAATTTGCAGGGCGGGCAGGAGGTCGACCAAAATATCGACCAGACGACCCCGCAACAGGCTGCCGAGCAGACCCTCGACGCGCCGATCGATGCCAGCGAAATCGACCTGTCTGGGGTCGCCCCCTACGAAAATGCCCCAGCCGAAGGAGACCACCTGGCCGCCGAGTTGTCGGGCCTGGACCTGAATCTGGATCTGTCGGATGAAGCCCCGGCCATCGACCTGTCAGATGACAGCGATGCTGACTCGACTGACGACGACGGGGTGATGGTGGTTGACCTGGACGATCCGACCGCATTACCTGACGATACGGAAAACCTGTTCCAGGTGTCGTTGGGGGAGCGTCTGGACAACGAGCCCGAATCCCAGCCGACCGAGTTGGCAAAGCCGGATACCCCGTCGATCCACACCTCGGACGCCGCCGACCTGTTTCAGTTCTCCTGGTCATCTGACGATGATGGGCAGAAACCCAAGGCCCCGTCTGAACCGTTGGCAGAGACTGTGCGGGAAGGGTTTGAGAGCGCTCCGGAGGTCCCTGAACCGACCTTGCCGGAGACCGGCGAGACCTCACCAGACGATATCGAGGTACAGGATGCGCCTGCGACGATCGCTATTGACGATACCGAAGAGGTATTGCCAAGCACCAGTTTTGTCTCCGCACCCGCTCCAGCAATGCCGTCGGCAGAACTGCGTGAAACCCTTGCAGAAGCCCGTTTTTATGAACACCAGAACCTGACCGATGAGGCCATCAAGGTCTATCAGTCGATTCTTGCCAGCCATCCTGACGAGCCGACCGCACAAGAACGTCTAAGCGCGTTGGGCATCACCCCTTCACCCGCTGATGACAAGATGGCCCCGGTCACACAGGCGCCCTCGAAATTTGTCGACGATGGTGACGAGTTTGCTGCCTTTACCGACTCCATTCAGGACACGCTTGAAAAAGAGGTGGGAACCGAATGGCGGCGGGTGTCCGAGGATGCCCGCTTCGATGAGATTCTGGACGCCTTCCGCAACGGGATCTCTGAGCAGGTCTCCGAAGACGACTCGGAGACGCATTACGACCTGGGCGTCGCCTACCGGGAGATGGGGCTGGTTGAAGAAGCCATCGGCGAGTTTCAACTGGCCATCAAAGGCACCCTGCGCTTTGCCGACTCGTGCATTATGTTGGCCAACTGCTTCGCTGACATGGGCAAGCCCCATCTGGGCATGGGCCAGTTGCGACAGGCCGTCGACAAGGTCGCCGGTGACGACGAAAGCTGGATTCCGCTGGCCTACGAACTGGGCTCACTGCTGGAGCTTTCCGGCGACCGGGATGAGGCCCGCAAGGTGTTCGAAGAGGTCTACTCCCGCGATATCACCTTCCGCGACGTGGCCAAGCGGGTCGAAACCCTCAGCTAGACCCTTCCCTCTTGAACCGGAGGGCGTAGAACGGTAGGATGCTGGCTCTCCTATGGAAGCCTTATCCCCGTTACGCGACCGCATCGATGCCATCGATGACCAGATTCTGGCGCTGCTCAACGAGCGCGCTGAGATCGTGTTGGAGGTGGGTCGTGTCAAAATCAGCCACGACGCACCGCTACACGTACCGGAACGGGAAGCGGCCATCCTCAATCGGCTGACCGGTAGCAATCCCGGCCCTTTTCCCAACCCTGCGGTGGTGCGGGTCTATAAAGAGCTCATCTCTGCCTGCCTCAACATGGAAGGCCCGATCCGGGTGGCCTATCTGGGACCGGCGGCAACCTACACCCATTTGACAGCGCTGCAACACTTTGGCGGTGGCTGCAAGTTTGTACCCTACGACACCATCGCTGAAACCGTCGATGCAGTGGCGCGGGGGGATGCAATCTACGCCGTGGTACCGGTCGAAAATTCCAATCAGGGCAGCGTGGCAGAGACCCTGGACGCGGTCAGCACCTCGGCGGTGCAGGTCAGTGGCGAGGTGGACAGCAGCATCCATCACTGCCTGCTCTCTTCCGGTGAAGACCTGGCGCGGATTCGTGCGGTGTTTGGCCATACCCAGGCGCTGGCCCAATGCCGCAACTGGCTGCGCGAGCACCTCAATCAGGTCGAATTGGTACCCACCTCCAGCAACGCTGTGGCCGCCCAAAATGCCGAAGGACGCACCGATGCCGCTGCGGTGGGGCCCGCCTACGCAGCTGAGGTCTACGGGCTGGATATTCTGGCTGCGAACATTGAAGATCACAGCAACAACTGCACCCGTTTCTGGGTCATCTCCAAGGTGGCCAGAAAGGCCACTGGCAACGATAAAACCTCGTTGCTGGTGTCGATCAAAGACGCCCCCGGCTCCTTGCACGGTGTGCTCGAGGTCTTTGAGAAACACGGCATCAACCTGACCCGCATCGAGTCCCGTCCCTCTCGCCAACGCCCGTGGGAGTATCTGTTTTTTGTCGATCTGGCAGGCCACCCGGAGCAACAATCGGTCCAGGATGCGCTGGCCGCCCTGGAGCAGCACGCCCTGTGGGTCAAACAGTTGGGGGCCTACCCTATGGCACAGGAGCCCGAACTGGACCCGGCCTGACCTGCATCCGACGCCTGCGCCTGTCTTACAATTCAACCGCTGACCAACCCAAACGACTTTCATGCTCCAGATTCCCGACCACATTGCCTCCATCACCCCCTACCAGCCCGGTAAACCGATGGCCGAACTAGAGCGCGAGCTGGGGCTGACCGGGGTTATCAAGCTGGCCTCCAACGAGAATCCGGTCGGCCCCTCCCCTAAAGCGGTGGCGGCACTTCGACGGGCATTGGATGCAGGCCAGCTCAACCGCTATCCGGACGGCGGTGGTTACTATCTCAAGCAGGCCCTGTCAGCCAGGTGGGGGCTGCCGGAAAACCAGTTTATTCTCGGCAACGGCTCCAACGAGATCATCGAGTTCTTGTGTCGCACGTTCCTGCAACCGGGTGATGAAGTGGTCGCGGCGGACCTGACCTTTGTGGTCTACAAGCTCATCACTACCGCTGCAGGCGGCACCCTGAAAACAGTACCGCTCAAGAACCATACCCACGACCTGGACGCCATGGCCGAGGCGGTGGGGCCACGCACCAAAATGGTGTTTGTCTGCAACCCCAACAACCCCACCGGCACCTACAACAGCGAGGCACAGGTACAGCGGATGCTGGCACGGCTGCCGGACGATGTGATTGTGGTGTTTGACGAGGCCTACGCCGAGTATGTGCAGGCCACGGATTACCCCGACACGCTGGCGATGCTGGCAGCACGGCCCAACACGGTCATCCTGCGCACCTTCTCCAAGGTCTATGGACTCCCGGCCCTGCGGATCGGCTACGGCATGACCTCGCCGGAACTGGTAGATGCCATGAACCGGGTACGACAGCCGTTCAACGCCAACGACCTGGCGCAGGAGGCCGCGCTGGCAGCGTTAGCCGATGACGACCATGTGACCCACAGTATTCAGGTCAACGAAGAGGGCAAACGGACCCTTGCCGAACTGTTTGACTCCCTGTCGCTGAACTACCTGCCCACCCAGGCCAATTTTATCTACTTTAATGTGGGTATGGATGGCGGCCCGGTGTTTCAGGAGTGCCTGAAACAAGGCTTGATTCTGCGTCACATTCACGGTGACTGGATTCGTGTCACCGTCGGTTTGCCACACGAGTTAGCGCGCCTCGCCCAGGTATTGCCGGACGTGCTCAGGCTATTGCGCTCGTGAGTAACTCACCCCTCGGCACTGTTGCGATTATCGGGGTCGGTATGATTGGTGGATCGCTGGGATGTGCCCTGCGCGCTGCCGGAACCACTGTAATTGGCTGCGATACGGCACCGCTGGATACCGCGCTATCGGTGGGAGCCATCGACCGGGCAGTGCCGATGGCTGAGGCAGCACAGGCAGACATGGTGGTGTTAAGCCCGCCGGTAGGCAGCATGTCCGCAGTGGCCGAAGCGCTTGCCCCCCACCTGCCCGCCACCACCATCGTCACCGACACCGGCAGCGTCAAGGGGCCGGTGGTACAGGCCCTCACCCCCCTCTTTGGTCCGCGCTACGTACCGGCCCACCCCATCGCGGGCAAAGAGCACTCTGGTGCTGCTGCCGCCGATGCGACCCTGTATCAGGGTGCCTCCTGCATCCTGACGCCGGATGAGCAGACCGATCCGGATGCCATCGCCAGGGTGACGACCTTGTGGCAGCAGGCCGGTGCCCATCTGGTCACCATGACCGCAGAGGACCACGACCGGGTATTTGCCTATGTATCCCACCTGCCTCATGTGGTGGCCTTCGCACTCATGCAGAGTGTGCACAACAGCCGCACAGAACGGGTCGATCCGGCCTCCTTTGCCGCTGGAGGGCTCAAGGATTTTACCCGCGTGGCGGCCTCCAACCCGGCCATCTGGCGGGATATCCTGCTGGTCAATCGGCAGGCGCTGACAGCAGCCATCGACGACTATATCGCTGAATTGACCCGGATCAAAACAGCGATGAAAAATGGTGACGGCGACACCCTGTTATCCACCTTTGCCACCGCCAATACCATCCGCAAAAAAATGGTGCCATGACCTCAACCGCCCTCAAACTTGTCAAAAGCGGCCCGCTCCGTGGCACTGTGACGGTCCCCGGCGACAAGTCGATCACCCACCGGGCGGTCATCTTCGGGGCCATGGCCACCGGGGTCACCACCGTGCACGACTACCTGCCATCTGAAGACTGTCGCGCCACCATCGGCGCGTTTCAGGCCATGGGGGTCAGCATTGTTGAAGAGGGCTCCACCCTGACCATCAACTCCCCCGGTTGGCAGGCGTTGACCGCTCCGACCGACGTGATCGATTGTGGTAACTCCGGCACGACCGCCCGTCTGTTGACCGGGCTGTTGTCCGGTTTGCCTTTTACCTCACGCCTGACCGGTGATGACTCCCTGCGCCGTCGCCCCATGGGACGGGTGATGGATCCGCTGGCCAGCATGGGAGCCCGTATCGAAGGGGAGGACGGCGGCGATACCCTGCCGTTGACCATCCACGGCAGCAGTGATCTGGAGGGGATCGAATATTACTCTCCGGTGGCCTCGGCGCAGGTCAAAACCGCGCTGTTGCTGGCCGGGTTGACGGTCACTGAACGCAGCCGGGTGGCCGAGCCGATCCGCTCCCGCGACCATTCCGAGCGCATGCTGCCCGCCTTTGGGGCCGAACTGAGTGTGGACGAGTTGACCGTTTCGGTGTGGGGCGGAAAACCACTCACCCCCACCACCTTGACCGTTCCCGGTGACCCTTCCAGCGCGGCCTTTTTGCTGGCAGCGGCGACGCTGGTACCCGATTCGGAAGTGACCGTGAAAAATGTCGGGCTGAACCCCACCCGCTCCGGATTTATCTATCTGCTGCGGCAGATGGGTGCCGACCTGACCTTTGACAACCACCGCACCGAGGGGGGCGAGCCGGTGGCTGATATTACCGTGCGGCACGCGCCGTTACGGGGGGTGGAAGTGGACCCGATGCTGGTCCCCACCGCCATCGACGAGTTCCCCATCCTGTTTGTGCTGGCAGCCTGCGCGGAGGGGGTGACCTCGGTGGCGGGCGCAGAGGAGCTACGGGTCAAGGAGTCTGACCGGTTGACCTCCATGGCCATCGCGTTGACCGACGCGGGAGCCAGGGTCAAAGAGCACAAAGACGGCCTGGAGATTAGCGGCGGCAACCCCGTCAAGGGCACCACCCCGGCAGTCCA
>JALWRU010000211.1 GCA_026994095.1 Nitrospira sp.
GAGGCCTCACGGTGCTGAACATGCTGTTCACCGATTTTTCGCCCCAATGGCAGCGGCACAACGCCCAGACCCTGATCGCCCGCCTGCATCCGCCTCAAACACCATTGACCATCAACCCGACGGTATCCGCTGACATCCGTGAAGACAAACGGCTCACCATCGGCTACCTGTCCAGCGATTTTCGGGATCATGCGGTAGCCACACTGGTGGCCGGGCTGTTCGAGCAGCACGACCGGGACCGGTTTCGTATCCTGGGGTTTTCCATCGGCGAGGACGACGGCAGCCAGATCGCCCAACGTATTGCCGACGGCGTGGACACCTTTATTTCATTGAACGACCTGACCGATGAGCAGGCTGCCCGCGCCATCCTGAGCGAGCAGGTCGATATTCTGGTGGACCTGAACGGTCATACCGGCGACGCCAGGCTCGATATTCTGGCCCGCAAACCGGCCCCGATTCAGGCCACCTGGCTCGGCTTTGCCGGCACCACCGGCGCACCCTATCTGGACTATATTCTGGTCGATCCGTTTGTGGCACCACCGGAGGGACGCAACGGCTTCTCTGAACAGACGGTTTGGCTGGGCGACTGCTATCTGATCAACGACGACCGGCGAAAAATCCAGCAACCGCTACCCACCCGCGTAGAGGCCGGGCTACCGGAGACCGGATTTGTCTGGTGCGCCTTTAACGACATTTACAAGTTCACACCCAAGGTGTTTGATCTGTGGATGTCGCTGTTGGCCGACACCCCCGGCTCTGTGCTGTGGGTCCGCCACAACAACGACCGGGCCACCGCCAACCTGCGCCAGCGGGCAGAACGTCGCGGGGTCGATCCCGACCGGCTGATCTGGGCCCCACGGGTGGCCTCCAACGCCGACCATCTGGCCCGCCTGTCCTGCGCCGATCTGATGCTGGATACCCTGCCCTACAACGGCCACAGCACCACCTGTGACGCCCTGTGGGCCGGGGTGCCGGTACTGACCTGCAGCGGCGACGGCTTTGCTGCGCGGGTGGCGGGCAGCCTGCTTCACGCCGTCGGGCTTCCGGAGCTGGTGACCGATTCGCTGGAGCAGTACCAACAGATCGCTCTGGAACTAGCAACCGCACCGGAGCGGCTGGCCGCCATGCGGCACTATCTGCAAAACGACGGCAGGCGTTCGGCGTTATTTGATACCGCCCGCACCACCAGCCATCTGGAGACCGCCTATGAGCAGATGTGGCAGCGACATCAGGCGGGCCAGCCGCCCGCCGACCTGATTGTTTCACCCTTGCCCGATACCTCGATCACCTGACCTGATCGCAACGATCGGGTAGAATCACCAGGACCATACCGGGTTCCGATTCTTCCCACCTGAGACGGCTTGACCCATGACAAAACCGAGCCGATCTCCACACGCCCGTCGGCCTGCCGGGCGGGACCATTCCAAGGTCATACGGGTTCTCAATTTTCATGCCGGTTACGCCTGCCGCAGTTCCACCCACTGCTGCCGCCCGGACGATCTACACATCTCGGTACCACCGCAGGTACGGGACCGGCTGGTACAACACCTGAACGACGGCACACTGGTGCCTCCAAACGAGCAGAACAGCAGCCCGGACAAACTGCTCCGCATCACCACACCCTCGGTCATTTTTTCCACCGGAGGGGCACCCCCTGACCCACCTGTTTTTTTAGGGGCTGATGAACAGGGGCGGTGCCTGTTTCTGGATGCCGCTCACGACAACCTGTGCAGTATTCACTCCCAGTTAGGCTTGTCATCCCTGCCACCCATCTGCATGACCTTTCCCCGACTCTATATTGAGCGGCAATCAGGCAAGGTACTGGCGTACTCCTGCAACTGCCCGACCGCGGCGGCCATGCTGTTTGAAGGGGAAGAAGAGCCCGCGCTGGTCACCCGCCCCCGCCACAGCGTGGCGCAGGATGTGACCGTATTTGACGCCCGCAATGTGCTGCCGCCCAAACGGACCCCAACAGCCCGTATGAGCTGGGATGATTACGAACAGTGGGAACGGCAGGCAGTAGCGCTGCTGGCCCGACCAGAGCAGTCGCCAGAAGCCGCTCTGGTCGCGATCCTGCACTCCACACGCACACCCGAAGACACAGCAAACGGCCCGGAATTGACCGGGCAGGACAACCTGCGTCCACTGTCACCGGGGCTGCCCGCTGCCCGCCAACTGGTGGCAGAACTGCTGGGCGTGACGATTCAGTCCAACCCCACCGCACGGGCGGTGACCCAGGCGTTTGTGGCGCGCTACGGCAGTGCCACCGGCGCAGCCGGGGAGCAACAGCTCCAGCAGGACCATGACCGATATGTCGCCGACGGATGGGGGGCATTCTCCCGGCCGATTCGACGCTACCTGGCTACCATGACATTCGTAAACCGGGTGGCAGAGGTGGCCGATGGCTTGCGGAGTATTGCTTACTCTATTATCTGCGCCCACGTAATGACCCGAATCGGGGTCACGGTACTGTGTGCCGAGCAGCAACGACCGATAGACGCCGAACTGCTGCAACAGGCCATCGGTTACAGCGACTATCTACTCAAACACTCCGACCCCACACCACTGGTGAACCATTTTGACCGGGCCGAGAACATGAGCGACGGCCAACTGCTGCACGTCCTCGCCCCGTAAACCGACCAGGGCCTGTTACAGGCCCTGGGGTGATGACGGTATCTGTGGCTCCGGCTTACCCAAGGACTCCTCGAGCAGCTTGATGATGGCCGCGTCCCCCCCTTCTTTGGCGTAGTCCAGCGGTCGCATCTCCCGGTCGTCCTGCATGTTGGTGCGGACGCCCTTTGCCAACAGCCACTTAACCGCTTCCAGCTGTTTACCCTTGACCGCAGCCACCAGCGGTGACGGCCCCTGCCCCAGCGTTACTTTGGGGGAGAAATTCAGGTGCGCGCCGTGATCTACCAGCCGCTCCATGAGCGGAATTTCTCCCTCCTGCGCCACTGCCGCCAGGGGCAGCCATCCATATATATTGGGCACATTGGGGTCGGCCTTGGCCGCCAGCAGCAGGTCAAAAATCGCTGCCCGCTCGACCGGATCGGCGTTGGATACCGCCGCCATCAGTGCCGAGTCGTGGTAGCCATCCACACCGGCCACGTTGGCCCCCGCATCCAGTAACATCGCCACCCCCTCGGCAGTACCAAACTGGGCCTCAAAGGTGAGCGCATTGCACAGTTCGCGCTTTAGACAGTTGGGGGACAGGTTAATCCCACCGGTCTGCAATAGCGCCTTTACGTCATTCAGACGGCGCTGGTGCAAGGCATACAGAACCTTGTCCTGCCCGGTCGCCGGGCTAAACCCACCCGCCTTGCGAAAGCTGACTTGAGGGTCCGTCGCCAACTCAGGCTTGGCGGGTGTTGCTGCCAGCACCCGTTTAAAAGGTGCCTTGCCCATCAGGTCCCAGTAGTTAATGCCATCGTGCAGACGGGCGTCGCTGGTGATTGACACCAGATGACTATGCTCCGCCAGCGGCTTGGTGAACAAAAACGCATGATCGGTAAAACCGACCAATCGGTAGCTGTCACCGTCAGCAATGTAGATATACGACAGCGGCTTGTCCGAATAACTGGACTGGGGGTCTACCGGCAGCCGGATGGGTCGGCCCAGCACCTGCGACAGGTCCTGCTCAAACAGCTCGGTACTCATGACAATGCTGTATCGGGTCACTCCGTTGACGTGGTTGGCACGCTGGTTGGTGCGGTCGATATAGACGTAGCTGGCCAACTGCCCAGCCTTCTTGTTGCCGAGGGGATAGTGCCCCGCCACCCGACGGTACTCCTCCAGCCACGAACCGATCTGCTGCAGGTGCTGTACCCGGATGATGTCCATGTCCTGCTGTTGCCGGTCGCGACGCGCCTCATGCATCGCCATACACCCGGACAGCATCAGCGGGACCAGAACACCCACCAGCCACAATACCATCCGACCTGATCCGAACTGCTTCATTCCTGCACACACTCCCTTTAACATGTGGGTCGGCCCGCCAATTGCACACCGTATCTACAGCGGATACCGATGTCGTCAATCTGACTGTCTATTAATAGTAACCGCTAACCGGGCGGGTTCAAGGCCCAGACCAGACTGGCGTTGAATCCTTCCCGCCCAATCGCCTTCACACTGAGGGCTGCCAAAGTGAGCTAGTCGACAATAATGTCGCAATTAAATCTATATGGTATTATTTACTACGCATGGTCGCCAGCGTCGTATGGCGGAGCGATTGGTAAATCAAGGACGAGCGGCGCAATCCACCTCGCCCAATAACGCCCGCACTCCCGCTATTGGCCCTGCCGCCGGGACATTGCCCAGCACAGCGTAGCCCAGTGAGGAGGTTTTCTACCCCACACCGGCAGTTTGGCCCCCAATTTGCGTTTTAACCCTGAACGATAGACCGGTGATACCCAAGGAGCGCGTTACCCCCCTGACCATGCCACCCATGACCCAACGACTCAAATACCAGGACGACACCACCGACGCGGAGCACATCCAGCACAAGCTGCGCGAATTAACTGCGCTCTCCAAAGTGGGTGCGGCCTTGGGTGCGCCGCTCGAGTTGACCGCCATTGCCCACCGGGTGATGGAGATCCTGCATGCCGAGATGGGCATGCAGCGTGGCACCCTGGCGCTGGTGGAGCCGGATACCGGCGACGTGGTTATCAAGGTTGCACTGGGCCTCACCCCCAAAGAGCTGGCCAAGGGCCGCTATCGCCCCGGAGAAGGGGTGATCGGGCGGGTGGTGGCCGAAAAACGCCCCATCATCGTACCCAACGTGGGGCAGGAGCCGTCCTTCCTTGATCGTACCGGTGCCCGCGCTACCGTCTCCAAACAGGATCTGGCATTTTTGGCGGTTCCGTTGCGTTTTAAAGGAGAGGTGCTGGGGGCGCTGACCGCCGACCGCATCTTCGCCGAGAAGACCGTGCCGCTGGATGAAGATTTGCGGGTGCTGACCAGCGTTGCCTCCCTGTTTGCCCAGTCGGTGCAGCTACACCGCATGTTCGATGAAGAAAAGCGCAGCCTGATCAGCCAGGCCCAGAATCTGGAGTCTCAGCTAAAACACCAGTTTCATGTGGACAATATGGTCGGCCACAGCCTGCCCATGACCGCCGTATACGAGGCCGTCTCGCAGGTATCCGGCACCCGCGCCACGGTATTGATCCGGGGCGAATCGGGTACTGGTAAAGAGTTGATCGCCCGCGCCATTCATGCCAACAGCCCCCGCGCCCGTGGGCCGTTCATCAAGGTCAACTGCGCCGCCCTGCCGGAGACCCTGCTGGAGAGCGAGCTGTTCGGCCATGAAAAGGGGGCCTTTACCGGGGCCACCGGGGCCCGCAAGGGCCGCTTTGAGCTGGCCCACGGCGGCACCCTGTTTTTAGACGAGATCGGCGACATCCCCGCCTCGACCCAGGTCAGCCTGCTGCGGGTGCTACAGGAGATGGCCTTTGAACGGGTCGGTGGTAGCAATACCATTCACGTAGATGTACGCGTAGTCACAGCCACCCATCAACCGCTGGAGCAGATGGTCCGCGAGGGCACCTTTCGGGAGGATCTGTACTACCGCTTGAACGTGGTACCGATCACCCTGCCACCCCTGCGCGACCGGCGCGGTGACATCCCCCTGCTGGCCGAGCATTTTCGTAAAAAGATTGCCCGCGACAACAACAAACACGTGACCCTGTCTGAACAGGGGGTGTGGGAGTTGATGCAGTACCCGTGGCCGGGTAACGTGCGTGAGCTGGAAAATGTCATTGAACGGCTGGTGGTGATGTCGCCGGAGGGCCACATCAGCGGGGTCTCCGTAGCCGAGCTGTTACGGCTAACCCCGTCAATCTCCTCCAGCCCCGCACAGCCGACCGCGACATCACAGGCGCAACCGGCTGCCGCCCCACCACTCAGCACCCCGCAGGAGCAGCCGTCCCTTACCCGGGGCATTGAGGCGCTGGAGCGGGACCGCATCTATGAGGCGCTGGAGCGATGTGGCTGGGTGCAGGCGCGGGCTGCCCGCACCCTGGGCATCACCCCGAGGATGGTGGGCTACAAGATCAAAAAATACGGCCTGACCCCCTCCGACCCGACCCTGTTACCCAAGCGCCAACAGGCGTAAAGCGCTACAACGTGGCCTGAATCCAGGCCCATAGCCGGGTACGATCGCCAGCAAATCCGTCGCTCTGATAACGGGCCAGTTTCACGCCATATCTGAACCCCCCTTTGAACGGACCTGTCAGCAACGTGTCCCACTCGGTGCCGTAGTCCTGATCGCCGTCGGCGGAAGAAAACCGGTGATAAACAACACTCAGGGTGCCGGTGCCCACCTTGCTGCGCAGGGTAAA
>JALWRU010000212.1 GCA_026994095.1 Nitrospira sp.
GGTGGTATCCCAATACCACCGTGGCCCCTGCATCCACCAACTGGCGGGCAATGGCCTCGCCTTGCGGGCTGCTGGCACCGGTCAATATCATGACCTTGCCGTTCAGGTTGATCATTGCTTACTCCCCCTCTTCAATCGGCCTGTCGGTGGTGGGTTGAAAACGCTCCACCACCAGTAACAGGGCCACCACCAATAGATATCCACTGACAAAACGCCAGGGCAGATCCGACTCTGCCTGACCGGGCCAAAACAGGCGACCGTCGTCGTAGGGCGAGTGCATCAACCCCACTGACGAGCAGACTGCTGCCAACAGCGCAAACCCGGCTGCCGCCCGCAATCGTCGATCGATCATACAACTCAACAGCGATGCCCATGTGAGGGCAATCAGCACAAAGCCGTTGGCCATCACCAACACGGTCTGGTAGACCAGCGCGATCTGCCCGCCCAGGGCGGCTGCCGAGGTGCCCGCCGCCATCAACACCTGCTTGAACTGGATCAGCACCAGATCGGCCACAGTGGGGATGAACGCCAGCCCGACTGCATCATAGTGGCGCGGGTCGGTCACCCGAAAGGCCTGGGAGGTGATTTCCAGTCCGATAAATACCAATATGGGGGCCACCGCCGCCACCGGGATCAGTGCCACAAACAGCGCCAGATACCCAAACACCCCGCCCAGCCCGATAAACAGTGCCGTGGCCAGGGTATATCCCACCCCGGCTCCCATGGCCTTGTAGGCCGGGTGGCCGATGTAGGGTGTGGTCTGCACCACGCCACCAAACAGCCCGACAATGGTGGTCGCCAGACCGTCGGCGGCGATGATCTGGCGGCTGTCGTAGGTATCGCCGCTGGCAGCGGCGCTCTCGGTCACATCCACCGCGCTGACCAGCACCCCCAGCGCAAACGGAATGGCGATGGGCAGATACGGCCCCATCTGGCTGATGCCGTGCCAAAAGTCGAAGGTCAGCATGGGCGGCGCGAACAGCAGTTCGTGGCTGCCACCCTCCGGCCCACCGTGGGCGATCAGGCCGGTGGCCCGCAGCAGATAGAACAGGCCACTACCGGCCACCACCGCTGCAAACGCGCCGGGAATATTGCCGGGTAGCGGCACCTTACCCACCAGCGTTAGCAGCACGATTGCCAGCGAGAACAGGCCGACAATGGGGTGTTCAAACAGGTGGATGGACGGTAAAAAGGCGATCAGCAGCAGGGCGATTCCGGCGATGGGGCCAAGCAGCCCTGCGCGGGGTACCAGCCGGTGGATGGTGGGGCCAGCCATCGACCCGAGCAGTTTGGCTACCCCGCAAGTGACCACAATGGCCATGGAGATATACCATGCGGTTTCGGCGTTGCCGGTGGCCAGATAGGCCGGCCCGACAATGCCGAAAGTGAAGGCGAACAGGGAGGGGGTGTCGATGCCCAACGGCATGGCGGTCAAATCGTCCCGGCCCGACCGTCTGGCCTCGCGAATGGCCAGCCAGGTAAGTAATAAATCGCCCACCAGCACGCCCATGGCGGTGCCGGGGATCATGCGGTACAACACCAGATCGGAGGGAAAACCGAAACCGCCCACTAAAATGGCCGCCATCAGCACCAGTTGGGTCATGTTGTCGAGCATCAAGCCGAAGAAGGCGTTGATGTCGCCCGCCCGAAACAGGCGCGGTATGGCGGACCGGGTGGGGTTCAAATGACAACCTCATTACACAGTGGGGTGCCACACCCCGGTAAAGGCGACTATCATACTGCCTCATGGCCTCCCGTACCCACCCGACTTTTTCACCCCCCGCTGTTTCTGCCGTGTTGGGGCTGGGCACCTGGCCGCTGGCCGGGGCGGCCCCCTGGGGGTATGGTGCCTGTGATGAGGCCACTGCGCGGCAGACCATTGAAGCCGCGCTTTTGGCCGGATGCACCCGCATCGATACCGCCGCGCTGTTTGGTGATGGGCAGGTGGAGCGGTGGATTGGCGAGGTGCTGGCCGACTGGCCGGTACCGGTCCACCTGACTACTCGCGTCGGTTGCCGCCTGCAACATGGCCGACCGGTGGTCGACTTTGACCCGGATGCCATCGGCCCGGCGGTGGATCGCTCCATCACCCGGCTGGGACGGGTGCCGGAGGTGACCCTGCTGCATATGCCCGGTCGCGGGGTGTTGCGGGATGGGCAGGCCCTGTCACTGTTGCAGTCGCTGCAAACCAAAGGGGTGGTCAATAAAATTGGGGTTTCTATATTAGATCCGGATGAGGCGCTATTGGCGGTGGATGCGGGGGTGGACTGGGTCTGTGTGCCTTACAACCCCATCGACCGCAAGATGGAGCACCGCCTGTTTGCCTATGCCCGCACCCACAAGGTGGCCGTGCATGTGCGTGGCGTGCTGCATGGTGGTGCCCTCACCGACCGGCCTCGTCCGGCGGCAGAATTCTCCCGTTTTGATATCCGACGAGAGTGGCCGGAATTGCTACACACCCGGCTTGCGGTTATTCGGCAGCGGTTGCAAGAGGCGTTTGATATGCCTCTGTCGCGGCTCATGCTGGCCTATGCCCTGGGCCATCCGGCGGTGAGCGCGGTCAGTGTCGGCTGCCGTGGGCACGCGCAGGTGGATGCGGCGTTTGCTGCCCCCATCCTGCCGTTGATTGGTGAGGAACGAGAGCGGCTGGAACGGCTGCTTTATGAGCCTGACGGTGGCCGCGTGGGTGGTGTGCGGCAGAACGGGCCGCACTCGGCCTCAATCTGATCCATCTCGTCGTCTGACAGGCCGTAGTAGTGTCCCACCTCATGCACTACCGTATCGACGATGCAGTCTTCCACCAGAATGTCATGCGTCTGGCAGTAGGCCAAAATCGGCTCCCGGTAGAGGTGGATGGTATCCGGCAGCACCCCGGCGTAGTCCCCTCCCCGCTCTGGTAACGGGCAGCCTTCGTACAGGCCCAGCAGATCGTAGGGGGTGTCGCACTCCATCATGGTGAGGGTGGCCTCATCCGGCCAGGGGGCCAGCATAAACACCACGTTTTCCAGCCGCTTCTTGAACCCCTCCGGCAGGTGATCGATGGCCCGTTCCATGGTCGTCTCAAAGGCGCTATCAGACAGGGGCTGAGTCATATGGCTGGCTGCAACCAGCGTTGCAATCGGTCGTTGGCGCTGCCGTCAGAGAGTGCGATGCGGGCGCTAGACAGCCCTTCAGCTACGGTCGTCACCCGCTCGGCGGTCCACAGCCCGATGGCGGCGGTCAGCGCCACTGCATCGGTGACCAATTCTGCCCCCTGTCCGGTCAGGCTGTCTCGCACCATCTGTGCCGCTTCTGCATCGTTTTCTACCATCAACGGCTGACGGCTGGCCTTGGCGATACCCAGTTGTTGTGGGTTAAGAGGGGTTTCAGTAATGATGCCGTCCGCTTGCAGGGTCATCAGATGGGTGGCGGTGAGCGGGTTCGGCTCCGCCTCTCCTTCCATGCCACGAAAGGCCACCACCCGTTGATAGCCCAATTGGTGGCTGGCGGCGGCGAACTTTTCAAAGGTGCGGGCGTGGGAGATGCCCACCATCTGGCGGGCGGCCCCAAACGGGTTGATGAGCCGTGCCATGGTATGAAAACAGGTGCGCAGGCCCATCTGCTGGCGCAGTTCCAGCATCTGGTGCATGGTCGGCATCAGGGTCTCGATATCTGCATAAGCGACCTGCACCCGTTCCAGATCGGCTGCCGGATCGTTCATCACGCCGCCGAGCGTCTGCCATACCCGTGCCAGCGAGCGGCGCTGCGGCGGTGTGGCATGGCCGTGCAGCCCTACACTGACCCCGCAAGCGGCCATCACACAGGCGGCAGGTAGTAGCGCCGGAAAGGTCTGCCGTTTGCCCGCATAGCTGGCAATGGTCAGGTCGGGGGTGTATGCCGGGGGCGGCAGACAGGTCTGTGCCACCCGCACAAACGCGGTCAACTCGTCAGCGGTCTCCTCCTTGATGCGCAGGGCGATCAAGAGGGCCCCCAACTCCAGCGGATCGGCCCGTCCGGACAGCATCACCTGCATGACGTGGGTGGCCTGAGATTCGCTTAGGTGCTTGGCCTTGGTAACCCCCTTGCCCACCTGCGAGATGGCCTCGGTCAGCAATCCCGACTCGGTCATGGGGTGTCCTGATGACTTGGCTGCGTGGCGACGGTAATCGCCTGTGGCGGCTGGCCGTCACGCCATAATTGCCACATGGTCGTATAAGCTGTCTCCAGGTGGCGGGTAAAACGGGGGCAGTCGAACAGCGGCAGTTGCTCCCGTTGCTCCAGCAGGTGAGCGCGCATGTGGGCCAGTTGTTGCGGCTCTTGCAACAGCGCCAGTCCAACCGCCAGATAGTCCTCCATGGAGTGTGTTACCAACTGCGGCAACCCCACCGCATGCAACAGGCTGGCGGCTACCCGTGAGGCAAACCCCTCACCGGCACAGGTCAACACCGGCAGCCCTACCCACAGGGCATCGCTGCTGGTGGCGTGGGCGTTGTAGGGATTGGTGTCCAAAAACAGGTCGGCGCACTGCTGGCGGGCCAGGTGGTCGGCATGGTGCTCGGTCCGGTCGGCAAAATAGAGGCGACTGCCGTCCACCCCGTGTCGCTCGGCCTCGGCCCGCAGGTTGCCCACGGTATGGTCGGAGTACTGGCGCAGCCACAACACGCTGTCGGGTCGGGACAGCAGCAGCTTCATCCATACCTCAAACACCTGCGGGGTGAGTTTGTAGGTGTCGTTGAAACAGCACAGCACCAGTCCGTCTTCCGGCAGGCCGCACTCGGCGCGGGTCGGTTTTTGGCCCACCTTGCGCAGCCGGTCGTTGACCATATAACTGTCGGGCATATGGACCAGTTTCTCAGCGTAATAAGCTGCAGACGTTGATGGGATGGCCACCGGGTCGGCAATGAGGTAGTCCATATAGGGTGCGCCGCTGGTGCCGGTATAGCCCAGATAGTTGACCTGAATGGGGGCCGGTCGCAGGGCCATGATGTCCTGCCGGTCACCTGCGGTATGGCCGGTCAGATCGATCAGGATATGAATCTGCTGCTCACGGATGGCCGCCACCGCCTTGGCCGCCGACACCCCCAACAGGTCGGTAAAGCGGTCAAAACTGTCAATAATGCGGGCGCGCAACGGGCTGCCGTCATCCTCGCCAATGCCAAAGCCGTAGACCTCAAAGCGGTCCCGGTCGTGCTGGCTGAACAGTTCAGCCACCAGTGACGCCACTACATGCTGGCGAAAGTCTGCCGACAGGTAGCCAATGCGGATCTTGCCGCCGTCATTGGGGGTGACCAGTGGCGGCAATGGCCCGGTTTGTGCCGCTGCATTCGCTACGAACGATTGGCAGTAACGGCGGTTATTGGCCAACTGCCAGGCCGGGTCGGCCACGTTAGACAGCATCATCTGCGGCAACATGCCCGCCTGAGGGTCGGCATCGATACGGGCCATCAACTCGTCCACATCGGCTTGAAGATTCTCCCACCGGCACAGGCGACGTTTTAAGTGGATCAACTGTACCCGTGCATCGATGACTTGCGGCTGGCTGTCCAGCACCTTGGCAAAGGCGGCAGCAGCGCCCTCCAGTTGGCCCTCCTCACGCAGGGCGTTGGCCAGAATATAGAGGGTTTGCGGGTTGTCAGGCACCTGCTTGAGGGTGGCCCGCATGAGGTCCACCGCTTCGCGGGACTGTTTGACCCGAATCAGGTGAGAGGCCAGGTAGTTGGCCCGCTCGGCGTTGTTGCGGTCGGCCTCAAAGGCGCTACGCATACTGGCTACGGCCTCCTGCCGCCGGTCCAGATTCCACAGCAGGATGCCCAGATTATGGTGGGCCTGCACCTGTTTGGGTTGCAGGGCCACCGCCTGTTGTAATGCTGCAACCGCCTGTGGCAGATGACCCAGCTGCTCCAGCACCCCGGCCATATCGCTGTAGGCCCCGGCCATGGTTGGCTCCAGCGCAACCGCTTTTTCAAAGGCGGTCAGCGCAGGCTGCCATGCCTGTAGCCGCATGTGGGCGATACCCAGGTAGTTGTGGGCCATGGCGTAGTTGGGGTTGTGCCGAATGACCGCCTCCAGCAGCGGTACTACCTCGTTGTTACGCCCGGCCTGTAATAACAACACGGCCAGCCCGAACTGGGCCTCTGCCAGATTGGGTGCGTTTTTCAGCAGTTTTTTGTAGAGCTGCTCGGCCGCTTCGGCCTGCCCTTGCTGGTGCAGGTGCGTGGCCTCTTGCAGGGCGGCGGCCTGCTTCGGTTTAAGGGAGGAGCGCCGGTTGCCACTCATTTGCACACCTGATCAATCGTGGTTTGGGGCATAAACATTGCAACATTATGGGGGTAGCCGCAGTAGCCGGTGCCGGATGA
>JALWRU010000213.1 GCA_026994095.1 Nitrospira sp.
GCCACCAGCAGCCCGCCCCACGGGTCACCCCACAGGGTCGCCAGCGCCAGCGGCAGCACAAAGCTGGTGGCGATTGCGGTCCACATGTAGTACCGGTGTTGAAAGCGGATCAGCGGATCCTGCCACAGGTCGGTCACATCGGTGTCCAGCACCGGTTTGCGCGGGTTCCACACCAGCCACATGATGTGCGCCCACCAGAACCCCTCACGAATGTTATAGGGGTCCCGGTCGGTATCTACATACTTGTGGTGCAGACGGTGATCCCGGCACCACTCCAGTACCGACCCTTCCCAGGCGGCCCCCCCGGCGAAGATGAACATGGCCCGTACCGGGCCGCTGCCGTTGTAGGTTTTGTGGGAAAACAGCCGGTGATACCCACCGGTAATACCCATGGCGGTAGCTGCCCAGGTAGCAAAAAAGAGCGCGATAGTGGCCCAGTGAAAGCGACCGCTGGAGGCCCACCAGATGGTACCGAACACCCCTACAATCGGGGTGATGATCAAGAACAGGGTAGTAGGCCAATTGATCCGGACGCGACGCTGCATTAGGGCTCCTGTGAGTACGGTACGGCCACGCGGTCACCAAGGGCAAGATCGCCCCTCCCCGACAGTAGCAATACCTACCAGTTTAACCGCAATGGGCCGCCTCTTCCATCTTCACCTGTAGACAGTTATCTCCTCGTCCGGTCAGTAGCGGCTCGTCCGGCTGCGGGCAGGGCGACGGGTGGAGGCTTGGCTGGCGACTTCCCCGGCCGGTTGCGCGGTAATTACGCGGGCAGCAACGGCATTGCTACCGTCGGCTGTCACCACCGGAATACGGGCCGCCAGCCGCGCCCCTTTTCCGGCTGGAATCGGTCCGGGGAATGACACCCGGGTCGTACTGGTGACCGCTGAGCTGCTGCGGTCGTTACCCACCAGCACGATCACCCCCTGGACCGCAATGGGGGAGCGGTTGAGAATCTCCACCACCACCGTTCCGTCAGCCTGGCGAACGGCTTTGGCGGCGACGTAACGATCCGGTTCATCGGCGAGTACCATCCGTGCCAGTGAGCGTTGTGCGGTTTTCCCCTCTTTACCGGGTGCCTGAGCGGCCGCCATCAGGTGTTTTTTGGCCGCACCGATGGCCCCGGTTGCCTGATCCAGTTTAGCCAGCCCGATGTGGGCTCCGGCGGTGGGCAGCAGTTTGAGGCTCTGGTCAAAGTCGGCCCGCGCACCGCGCTGGTTGCCCAGTTGCTGTCGGGCCTTGCCCCGCAACAGATAGTTGCGCACATAGCCCTTTCCCCCGTAACGAAAGGCCCGCTCGGCAGCTGTGGCGGCCTCTTGGTAGCGCTTCTGGGCCAACAGCGCCTCGCTCTCAAGGGTATAAAATGCAGGCTCTGAGGCAAACGCCCTCTGTGCCTGTTTAGCCAGTCGCAGGGCCTCTTCGGGCCGGTCCTTGCGCAGTGCCGCCAGCCCCTTGTCCAGATCGTCATAGGCAGCTTGATGGTGGGTGAGGGAGGTGATTTTGAGTCG
>JALWRU010000214.1 GCA_026994095.1 Nitrospira sp.
CTCCGACAAGGTCTTAACTTCGCTGGTGAACGACTGCCCCACCACGTTAGAAGAGATGGCCCAGATCAGCGGTATCGGCCCCGCCAAGCTGGAGCGCTACGGCCAGCAGTTTTTAGACGCCATTAACCACTATATTCAGCGACCCTCACAGGAGTCACAGGAGGCCCACGCATGAGTACCACATCAGCAGATCTGCCTGCCAAAAAAGCCGAATCGTTAAGCAGTTGGGAGTTGGTGTTCCCCAATGACGCCAACCCTTACGGCTCCATGTTCGGTGGCCGACTGATGGCGTTGATGGACAAGGTCGGGGCCATGGCCGGAGCGTCCTACGCCCGCCGGGTGGTGACCACCGCGTCCACCGAAGCAATGGATTTTTTGGCACCAATTTTTGTAGGCGAACAGATCGAGATCCGCGCACGGGTCACACGGGTAGGCAGCACCTCGATGGTCATTCGGGTGGAAGTGTTCTCCGAAAACATCCACACCACCGAGCGCAGGCTCTGCACCAGAGCCCATTTCAATTTTGTAGCACTGGACGGCACCGGACGGCCAGCACCGGTACCGCCGCTGATTGTCGAGACCGACGAAGAGCAACGGGAGTACGACATTGCCACCATCATCAGACAAAAGGCAATCAAACGAAAAGAGGCGCTGATCGAGAGCGGTTTCTGCGAACCGAGAAGGTGACGAATCTGGTGTCAGTGGTATACTGAACGCATATGAATGCAGGAGACTCACTATGAGTACCACCATGACACTTCGTCTGGATGACGATACCCACGACCGGCTGAGCAAACTGGCCGGGGCTACCGACCGCTCCAAAGCCTATCTGGCCATGCAGGCATTACAGTTGTTTCTTGAAAACAACGAGTGGCAGGTTGCGGAGATCAAGACAACTATCGCCGAGGCAGATGCGGCAAGCCCTGACCAGTTTATCGATAACGATCGGGTGAGCGACTGGATGAACCGTTGGGGCACGGACCAAGAGACCCCGCCGCCCGCATGATGCCGGTAGTATGGTACCGGGCCGCCGTGCTTGATCTGGTGCTGGTCAGGGGATTCATCTCCCAGGACAACCCCGCCGCAGCGCGACACGTAGTTAAAACGATTCAAGACGCCATTCGGCGGCTACAGAAGCAGCCGAGTATCGGCAGACCAGGCCGGGTACCGGGCACCAGAGAACTGGTAATCGACCGGACACCTTATATTTTGCCCTACCGGGTGCGTGACCAGCGTATTGAAGTATTGCGGGTGCTGCACGCGTCACGACGATGGCCGGACTCACTGAAGGGGTTAACAACCCCGTAAATATACTAATTATTTGTTCAAACCACTGTTTAAACCACACAGATAAGGCACCCTACCAGTTGCTAAGATCCGAACCGCACCTCCCGCCCTTTGATCACCGGGCCGAATTCACCCCGGTCGTAGACCACTTCACCATCTAATAGCGTCATCACCGTCCAGCCGGTCAGTTCCATGCCGTCATACGGGGTCCAGCCGCATTTG
>JALWRU010000215.1 GCA_026994095.1 Nitrospira sp.
TGGAGCGTATCATCCTGCCGGACTCCTGCATCCTGTTGGACTACATGCTCACCCGCATGACCCGCATCATCGCCAATTTGACCCTCTACCCGGAGCATATGCGGCACAATCTGGAGTTGACCGGCGGTCTGGTCTACTCCCAGCGGGTGCTGTTGGCGTTGACCGAAGCGGGTGCGCCACGGGATGATGCCTACCGGGTGGTACAGGCCAATGCCATGGAGGCGTGGCGCGAGCGCGGCAGCTTTATGAGTCGTCTGCAGCAGGATGCCCAGGTGACCCGCTGGATGGATGCGGATGCCATTGCTGGCTGCTTCGACCCGGCCTATTTCATGCGCCATGTGGACACCATCTACGAGCGGGTGTTTGGCGCGGGTGTCTAGCCCGGTTTAGAATCCGTATTTTCCTCTTTTTGTTTTATAGGGATAGGGCAGCGTTATGTCACCGGTAAAGCGGCTGGAAAAACTGTACGAAGGTAAAGCCAAGATCATCTACGCTACCGATGATCCGGACCTGGTCATCCAGTATTTCAAGGATGATGCCACCGCCTTTGACGGCAAAAAAAAAGGTGCCATCACCGACAAGGGGGTGCTCAACAACCGTATCAGCGAACATCTGTTCGGAGTGCTGGCCGAAGCCGGGATCGAGAACCAGTTTGTCTCCTGCCCGTCGGAGCGGGAGATGCTCTGCAAGCGGCTGGAGATCATTCAGGTCGAGATGATCGGGCGTAACATTGCCGCCGGTAGTCTGGCCAAGCGCATCGGAGTGCCGGAGGGCACCGTGCTGCGGGTTCCCATCGTTGAAACCTACTATAAGTCCGACGAACTGGGTGACCCCATGCTGTGTGACGAGCATATTTTCATGCTTGAACTGGCCACCCCGGAACAGCTTGAAACCATGCGCGAGACCACCCGCAAGATCAATCAGGTGCTGACTGATTACATGGTGGGTCGCGACATCCGGCTGGTGGACTTTAAGGTGGAGTTTGGTCTGCACAAGGGTCGGGTCATGCTGGGTGATGAGATCAGCCCCGACACCTGCCGCTTGTGGGATCAGGACACCAACGAAAAGCTGGACAAGGACCGCTTCCGGCGCGATCTGGGCAGCGTAGAAGAAGCCTATCAGGAAGTCGCCCGCCGCATTTGCGGTTGATCGGGCAGAGGGAGTACAGATGAAAGCAACCGTTACCGTGACCTTTAAAGAGGGGGTGCTGGAGCCGCAAGGTCAGGCCATTTTAGGGTCGTTGCATACCCTGGGGTACAGCGGTGTGAGTGGCGTGCGGGTAGGTAAACTGATTGAGCTGGAGTTGTCGGACGGCGACGAGGCGTCTGCCCGCAAGGAGCTGGATGCCATGTGTCAGGAGCTGTTGGCCAGCCCGGTGATTGAACACTACGACATCCGGATTGGATAAACCGACCATCACAGTGGTTCCGGTGGTAGATACGCACACCCGCGTGCGTCCTACCGGTATTCTGGTGGTGAATCTGGGTACCCCGGATGAGCCCACCGCCCCGGCCTTAAAGCGCTACTTAAAGCAGTTTTTGTGGGACCCACGGGTGGTCAATGTGGCCCGCCCGATCTGGTGGCCGATCCTCAACCTGTACATCTTGAATACCCGCCCTGCGGTGTCAGCGGCACTCTACGAGAAGATATGGACCGAGCACGGCTCCCCCCTGAAGGTCGCCAGCCAGCAGGTGGTCGACGGCATCGCCAAAATCTTTGCCGAGGACGGCAACCCGGTGGAGGCGGACTATCAGGTGGTGCTGGCCATGCGCTACGGCAGCCCGTCTATCGCCGATGGGCTGGAGACGCTGAAAGCGTGTGGCCGTATTGTGGTGCTGCCGATGTTTCCCCAGTACTGTAGTGCCACCACCGCCAGTATATTGGACGAGGTGGCCGATCTGATTCGACCCCGACGGCAGTTGCCGGAGCTGGTGACCATCGCCGACTACTGCGATCACCCGGATTACATCGGTGCGCTGGCAGCGTCGGTGCAGGCTCACTGGAAGCAGCACGGACGTGGCAAACGGCTATTGATGTCGTTTCACGGCATGCCGGAGCGGTACCGCACCGAGGGTGACCCCTATTCGGCCCAGTGCCGACACACCGCCGCCTGTCTGGCAGAGGCGTTGTCGCTGGATGACGACGACTGGAAGATGGCGTTCCAGTCGCGCTTTGGGGCCTCCCCCTGGCTGACCCCCTATACCGACGAAATGTTGGTGAGCTGGGGTGAAGAGGGGCTGGAAACTGCCGACATCATCTGCCCCGGATTCTCTGCCGACTGTCTGGAAACCCTGGAAGAGATTGCCATTTCCGGGGCAGAGACATTTCAACAGGCGGGCGGTGGCACCCTGCGCTATGTGCCTGCGTTGAACGCCCATCCAGACCATATCGCCATGCTCACCACCGTGCTGCGGGAGCACCTGCCCGGTTGATCCTCCCGCCTGGCCCTTGCCAACCCCAAAACCTGCGTTAAATCCATTGTAACGATGGTCCGACCTGCTCTTGCTGAAGGTGAGGGTGCCTCGGATCGAAACGACTGTGGAGGCCGGTATGGATCTGAATCAATTTACCCAAAAGGCCCGCGAGGCTGTTGCAGGCGCGCAGGAGCTGGCGGTGCAGCGGCATCATCAGCAGGTGGATACATCTCACCTGCTGATTACCTTGCTGGCCGATACCGATGGGCTGGTGCCACGGCTGTTGCAGCGTATGGAGATCGACCCCAAGGCGCTGCTGACCACCACCGTGGTCGAACTGGAGCGCCGCCCGCAAGTGACCGGCGGCGGAGCCAGCGAACGGCCGGTCTATGCGGCCCGTTCTCTGCAAGAAGTGCTGACCCGCGCCAAGACCGAGGCCGACAGCCTCAAGGATGAATACGTCAGCGTCGAGCACCTGTTGCTGGCGCTGCTGCATGGAACCGGCGCAACGACTTTGACCGACGCCGGGGTGAGTCGTGACCGGCTGCTGGAGGTGCTGTCGCAGGTGCGCGGCAACCAGCGGGTGACCAGTGACAACCCGGAGGCCAGCTACGAGGCCCTGGCCAAGTACGGGCAGGATTTGGTGGAACTGGCGCGGGAAGGCAAACTCGACCCGGTGATCGGGCGCGATGCCGAGATCCGCAGCCTGATCCGTATTCTGTCCCGCAAAACCAAAAATAACCCGGTCTTGATTGGTGAGGCCGGGGTCGGCAAAACCGCCATCGCCGAAGGGCTGGCGCAACGGATCCTGAACGGTGACGTGCCGGAGGGCCTCAAGGACCGCACGGTCTATGCGCTGGACATGACTGCGTTGATGGCCGGAGCCAAATACCGGGGCGAATTTGAAGAGCGGCTGAAGGCGGTGCTGGCCGAAATTCAGGCCGCCGAAGGGCGCATCCTGCTGTTTATCGATGAGCTGCATACCATCGTCGGCGCAGGCAAGACCGAAGGCTCGACCGATGCGGGCAACATGCTCAAGCCGTTGCTGGCGCGGGGGGCGCTGCACTGTATCGGTGCCACCACCCTGGACGAATACCGCCAGTACATTGAAAAAGATGCGGCCCTGGAGCGACGTTTTCAGCCAGTGATGGTGGGCGCTCCCAGTGTGGAGGACACCATCTCCATTTTGCGCGGCCTGCGCGAGCGTTTTGAGGTGCACCACGGGGTGCGGATTCAGGACAAGGCGCTGGTGGCGGCGGCGCGCATGTCGGACCGTTATATTGCCGACCGCAACCTGCCGGACAAGGCCATCGATCTGGTGGATGAGGCGTCTGCCAGTATCCGTACCGAGATCGATTCCATGCCTGCCGAACTGGACGAAGCCACCCGCCGGGAGATGCGCCTCAAGATTGAAGCGGCGGCCTTGAAAAAAGAGAGCGACAGCGCCAGCAAGGAGCGGCTGGCCGATCTGGAGCAAGAGCTGGCTGATCTGGCCGAGTCGGTGACCACCATGCGGACCCGTTGGGATACCGAGAAGGGTGCCATCGACCGGGCCAAGGCCTTGCGCGCTCGCATCGAGGAGGTGCGGCGTGAGATCGAAGGGGCCGAGCGGGCCTACGAGTTAGAGAAGGTGGCCGAGTTGCGCCACGGGGTGTTGCCCAAGCTGGAGCGCCAGTTGGAAGAGCTCCCTGATCCGGGTGACGGCGCGGGTGCGCTGTTGCATCACGAGGTGTCAGAGGAGGCCATCGCCCAGGTGGTGGCCCGCTGGACCGGTATACCGGTGACCCGGCTGGTGGAGTCGGAGCGCGAGAAGCTGCTGCGTCTTGATCAGGTGTTGCATGAGCGGGTAGTGGGGCAGCACGAGGCGGTGCAGGCGGTGGCCGACGCGGTTATCCGCGCCCGTGCGGGCATCAAGGACCCGGACCGGCCGATCGGTTCGTTCCTGTTTTTAGGCCCCACCGGGGTGGGTAAAACCGAGCTGGCCCGCACCCTGGCCCAATGCCTGTTTGACAGTGCCGACCACATGATCCGCATCGATATGAGTGAATACATGGAGCGCCACTCGGTGTCACGACTGGTGGGGGCACCTCCCGGCTATGTGGGCTACGAAGAGGGGGGCCAGTTGACCGAGGCGGTGCGCCGCCAGCCCTATTCGGTGGTGCTGCTGGACGAGGTGGAGAAGGCCCACCCGGATGTGTTCAACATCCTGTTGCAACTGCTGGACGAAGGCCGCTTGACCGACTCCCACGGGCGCACGGTGAGCTTCCGCAATACGGTGGTAGTAATGACCAGCAATATCGGCTCGCCCCACCTGCTGGAGGGGATCGACGAGGATGGTCAATTGACTGATGAGGCGCGGCAGCAGGTGATGGCCGAGATGCGCCAGCACTTCCGCCCGGAATTCATCAATCGACTGGACGATGTGGTGTTGTTCACACCGCTGACCCTGGCCGAGATCCAGACCATTGTGGACCTGTTGCTGGACGAGGTGAGCGAACGGTTGCAAGGCCGCCAGATCACCTTGCAGGTGACCGATCAGGCCCGCCAGTTTGTGGCCGAGGAGGGGTATGATCCGGTCTACGGTGCGCGCCCGTTGAAGCGCTTTATCCAGCGCCGGGTAGAGACTGCCATCGCCCGACAACTGGTGGCTGGTGATGTGCCCGACGGGGCGCAATTGACGGTCGATATGAAGGACGGCGAACTACTGGTGACAGCTCAGGTCGGGTCGTCCTGACCGGGCAGTCCGGGAGGGAGCAACCGGGTAGACGGTCTTTACTAAATAACCACAATGTTATGTTGGTAATGTGAGGCCGGGTCCGTCACAATAGGGGTATGAGTCAGCAGGGCGATACCAAAGACCGCTTGATCGGCACCATGATGCGATTGATGTGGCAGGACGGTTACGGCGCGGTCGGTATTGAGCGCATCTGTACCGAGGCCGGGGTCAACCGGGGCAGCCTGTATCACTTTTTCGCCTCCAAAGAGCAGTTGGCCATCGATACGCTGGAGGCCACCTGGCAGTTGGCGCGTGCCAAGTATTATGACGAAGCCTTCGACCCCAAGGTGGCACCGCTGGAGCGAATCAATCGTTTTGTGATGCTCAATTACGACCACCACAAGCAGCTTGGCTCCGTCGAGTGGACCGCTGAACAGGGCTGCCCGTTTGTGAATATGGGGGCTGAGATCGGTAACGACAATTTACCGATCCGCAGCACCATTCGCGATATCTATGAGCGTGAACGACGCTATTTCGAGCAAGCGCTGGCCGACGCCATCACTGGTGGCGATATTCCCGAGCAGGATGCCGAACTGAGCAGTTGTGTGCTGGTGGCCCTGTTGACCGGACTATTTGTCCATGCCAAGGTGTACAACAACATTGAGCTGTTGCGGCAATTTGCCGAACCAGCGGCCCGTATCATCGGTGCCCCGGTGGTCACTGGTGAACTGGCGTCATGGCAATCGGTATGATCGATTTTTTAAGGTGGCGAGTTAACCGACCGATCAATTAATGAACCTTCGGTGCTCGCCGACGGTTCCGGTTTGGCAGTATCTGCTGCCACATCGTGTTTGCGTCTGTGTGCATACAGCTCTCAGACAGGGTGCGATGGGGGCTGGCAGCAGATACTGTCGTTTTTACGACGACCGTCAACGTAGCTGCACCGGCTGCACCAGCGCATGGGACAGCCGCTGTAGATACTCTGCCTGACTGATCTCCAGTGCGCCAAACCGTTGTAGATGGCCGGTAATAAACTGGGTGTCCAGCAAGGTAAAACCACATGCCCGCAGGCGCTCCACCAGCGTAACCAAGGCCACCTTGGAGGCGTCAGTGGCGCGGCTGAACATGCTCTCCCCCATAAACGCCCCCCCCAGCGCTACCCCGTAC